>NZ_JBSFPS010000044.1:0-44982 GCF_053588315.1 Streptosporangium sp. NPDC003464
ACCCTTGTCACCCAGGAGCGCGCACACGGCGTAGTGGCTGTGGTTCAGCCCCTCGCCGTTGGCGGCCGACATGATGCCCTTGCCGCGGCCCTCGACGCCCTCACCGCCGTGCTCCGCGGCCGACGGACCTGAACCCGCCGGGTCAGTTGTTCGCGATGAAGTCGGCGACCAGCCGGTTGAACTCGTCGGCGTGTTCGATCATCGCCCAATGCCCGCAGCGGTTGAGCAGCACCAGCCGGCTGTCCGGGATGTTGGCCAGCAGGTACAGCGAGGTCTCGAACGAGACGACGCGGTCGTCGCGACCGTGGATGAGCAGGGTCGGCACCTGGATCGCCGGCAGCGACTCCGGCTTGACCCACTTCGGCAGCGGGGCGCCCTTCGGCAGGCCGTCCACGTAGTTGCGCAGGTGGTCAGGACGGGCGAGCGCCGCGTCCGAACGCGCCTGACACAGTTCGGGAGTGGCGAACCGCGCCTTGTCGTAGACCATGATCTCGACGAGCCGGCGCATGTTCTCCGGGCTGGCGTCCCGGTAGGCCTCGATCAGCACCTTCAGGCCCTCGGACGGGCCGTCACCGGCGCCGAAGAGCGTGGGGATCCGGCCGACCGGCGGCCCCATGGTGATCAGGTGCGAGATCCGGCCCGGGTGCTCCGTGGCCAGCCGCAGCGAGGTCTGCCCGCCCATCGAGTTGCCGACGAACGCGGCCCTCTCGATGCCGAGGGCGTCCAGGAACTGGATCGCCGCCTCCACGTGGTCGAGCCGGTCGACGGTCGCGGGGTCCGACCCGCCCCAGCCGGGCATGTCGACGGCGTAGACGTGGAAGTGTTCGGCCAGCGCCTCGATGTTGCCGGCGAAGTTGCTCCATCCCGTCGCGCCCGGTCCGCTGCCGTGCAGCAGCACCACCGGGTGGCCGGTGCCCGCCTCGTAGTAGCGCAGCTTCCAGTCCGGGGTCTGGACGGTGCGTGCGATGTCCTTGGCGTCGAGGGCCATCAGTTGTCCTCCCCGTTCGGCGCGGGCGCGGCGGCCAGCAGTCCGGCGACGACGCCCGGGGGGCGGTGGCCCCAGCTGTGCAGCTTGTCGAGCGTCCTCACCTCCCACGTCTCGTCGTCGATGATCAGCCCGCCCCAGCCGTACTCGACGCTGAAGCCCGAGGGGGTGAAGACGTAGAAGCTGAACATGTGGTCGTTCGGATGCATCCCGAGCGTCATCTCGAACGGTTGCCTGGCGTCCATGCACCGGTCGTAGGCCACACCGACGTCGCGGATGTCGGTCACCTCGACCATGAAGTGATGGGTCTTCTTCGGCGAGGGCAGGTCACCGAAGGCCACGGTGTGGTGACGGCCGTTGCAGTGCAGGAAGATCAGGTCGGCGACCACACCCGGGGCCAGCTCCTCGACGATGACGTCGCTGATCTTGAAGCCGAGCAGGTCGACGTAGAAGCGCAGGTAGGTCTCCCGCGAAACACCGTGCGCCAGGAGGACCTGGTGGCCCGCGCCGCCGGCGCCCGTCACGAACCCGCCGAGCAGCTTCGCGGACTCGAACGGCGTGGCGGCGTCGGCCAGGCCGGTGACCAGCTCGACCCGGTTGCCCATGGGGTCCGTGGTGACGAAGATCCGCTCCACCTTGCGGGCGGCGGCGAGGGCGTCGTCGCCCTGGGTGACCTCGACCCCGGCCGCACGGACCTTCTCGACCAGTGCGTCGAGCGCGGCGGCGTCCGAGACCTCGTAGCCGGTGGCCACCAGGTCGTCGGCGGGCCCCCTGGTGACGATCCAGCGGTGGGCCTTCTCGTCGGTGCGCAGGGTGAACCCGCCGTCGATCTTCTCCCCGAACTGCATCCCCAGCAGCTCGACGGCGAAGTGCTCCCAGTCGGCGAGGTCGCCGACCTCGTAGACGACGTAACCGAGCTCCTTGACTCCGGACATCTCTTTCCTCTTCTCCTTCTCAGGTGACCGATTCAGGCGGGTACGGCGAGGCCGCTGACGTCGGCCGCGGCGACGAACTTGTCGGGACGGATCGCCACGGCGCGGGCGCCGTACCTGCGCAGCCAGGGCAGCAGGACCTCGTCGAGGTCGACCAGCTCGTCCGGGCCCTGCGTGTACGCCGTCTTCGGCCGTACGGCGAGGTAGCGCGCGCCGAGCGCGTCCCAGCCGTCCTTCTCCTCCGCCGTCAGCAGGGTCGCGGGGTCGACGTCGTCGCCGAGCAGCACGAAGCCGTCGCCGAGCAGGTCGTCCAGGCGCGCCATCCGGCCGGCGGCGTCGCCCGTGATCGGCTGCGGCACCATCCGGCCGACGACGCTGGCGTCGTCCAGCGGCCCCCTGATCCACCCGCCCTCCAGCACCGGCGGGGCGGTGAGCGGCGGCTCGAACGGGGTGACCGTGTCCTGGGGGACCGCGTTCATCGCGGCCTGCTCCGCCTCGGACAGTTCCTGCTTGATGACCCGCCCGAGCTGGACCGCGAGCCCGGTGTAGAAGGCGGTGTTCGGGCGCCGTTCCGCCTCGTAGGTGTCCAGCCAGCTCTCGGGCAGCTCACCCTTGATCACACGGGCGAGCTTCCAGCCCAGGTTGTGGGCGTCGCGCATCCCGGACTGCATCCCGGCGCCGGCCCACGGCGGCATCAGGTGGGCCGCGTCCCCGGCCAGGAACACCCGGCCCTTGCGCCAGCCGTCGCACATCCGGACGTGGTGCTTGTAGAAGGCGTGCCGGTGGATCTCGACGTCCTCCTCGGTGACGCCGAGCGCCTTCAGCAGCGGCCAGACCTCGGCGCTGGTCGGGTAGTCCGCAGGGGACTCGTCCGGCTTGAGCGGGATCTCCCATCGGTGGTTGCCGGCGGAGAGCGCGATGTCGACGACCGGCCGCTCCTTGTCGGACCAGAAGGTCAGGAAGTCCCGGTCGGGCCACCAGCGCTTGACGCGGCAGTCGATGACCACCCACGTGACGTCGTTGGTGTCGCCCAGCAGGCGGCACCCCACCTCGCCCCGGATCGTGCTGGCGCCGCCGTCGGCGCCGATCGCGTACCGGGCGCGGACGGCGCGCGTCCGACCGGTCGCGGTGTCGGTCGAGGTGACGGTGACGCCGTCGGCGTCCTGGTCGATCCCCGTGACCTCGGCGCCGTAGTGGACGGTGACGCGGTCACCGTGCTCCTGCGCGGCCGCGCGCAGCTCGGCCTCCATCGTCGGCTGGTAGATGTTGTAGAAGCGCGCCTTGCGGCCCAGCGTCGAGGGCGGGTGCTCGATCCGCATGATCTCCTGGCCGCCGTAGGTGACCCAGCGCAGGGCCCGCTGGGGGTCGATCTTCTTCTCGATCCGCTCGTCGATGCCGAGGTCCTGGAAGATCCGCATCGTCCAGTCGTTGACGGTCACGGCCCGTGCCCGGGGGTAGATGTCCCTGTCCCGTTCCAGGGCGACGGCGGAGACGCCGTACCTGGCGAGGGTGAGTGCGGCGATCACGCCGGTCGGGCCGTACCCGACGATCGCGACGTCCGCGTCGTAGCTGTCGGTCATGCGCTGACTCCGTTCTCGGCCGCACATGCTCGATGCGGCACTTTTGGACCAAACGTTCGGTCCAATTGCGAGGAGACTAACAACGACCTGCGGCGACGTGTCAAGAGCTGTCCGGAACGAGTTCTCACACCGCCACGGCCGGACCGATGGACGGGCCGCCGTCTCGAGGTCCCTAAACTTCGGCAGGTGGAGAAGCCAGCGCAGGGGGCGCACACCGGAAACAGCCGCGGCCGCCGGTCCCGGCAGGAGATCCTCGACGCGGCCGCCCGGGTGATGTCCGTGCGCGGCTACGCCGGCACGTCGATCTCGACGCTGGTGAAGGAGACGGGCCTGCCGAAGAGCGCCTTCTACCACCACTTCGAGTCCAAGGCGGGGCTGCTGTCCGCCGTCATGGCCCAGGGGGCGCAGGGCTTCTTCGCGGCCATGCGTGAGGCCCACCGTGACCCGCCGGTGGGCGGCACCCCCCGTGAGCGTCTGGGCTGGTACCTGCGCAAGACCGGCGAGGTCTTCGTGCACCGTGAGGAGTTTCTCCGTCTGTTGCTGGTGCTGGTGATGAGCAATGAGGCCGCCGAGGCGCGGGAGGCGATGCTGACCGTGATCGAGGTCCGCGGCGAGGGTCGCGACTACATGCGACACATGATCCGCTCGTCGTTCATCGGTGAGGGCGAGGCCGCCGCGGACGCGGTCGCGGACGCCCTCGCCCACTTCGGCATGGCCGGGTTCGACGGCGCCTTCGTCTCACTCCAGTCCGAGGACGGCAAGCCGATCCCGGAGTTCATGGAGCAGCTCGCCGACGCCATGGTGGCGCTCGGCGAGACGCTGATCGCCGGTCGCTGAGGTTTTCCCCGACGGTCAGGCGGGCCACCGCTCGCGCTCGGCGACGAGCGTGAGGGCGATGTCGACGATCATGTCCTCCTGGCCGCCGACCAGCCGGCGGCGGCCGCACTCCATGAGGATGTCGCGGACGTCGACGCCGTACCGCTCGGCGGCGGTCTCCGCGTGGCGGAGGAACGACGAGTAGACGCCGGCGTACCCCAGGGTGAGGGTCTCCCGGTCGACACGCACCGGACGGTCCTGCAGCGGGCGGACGATGTCGTCCGCGGCGTCCTGGAGCTGGAACAGGTCGCATCGGTGCTCGAAGTCCGAGAGGTCCGCGACCGCGATGAACGCCTCCAGCGGGCAGTTGCCGGCGCCCGCGCCGTGACCGGCCAGCGACGCGTCGACCCGGTGGACGCCGTTCTCGACCGCGACGACGGAGTTGGCGACCGACAGCGACAGGTTCTCGTGGGCGTGGACGCCGATCTCGGTCCCGGCGTCGAGGACGTCGCGGTACGCGCGGACCCGCGCGGCCACGTCGTTCATCGTGAGCCGGCCGCCGGAGTCGGTGACGTAGACGCAGTGGGCGCCGTAGGACTCCATGAGCTTGGCCTGCCGGGCCAACTCCTCCGGCGGGGCCATGTGGGAGAGCATCAGGAACCCGGACACGTCCATGCCGATCTCGCGCGCCGCGGCGATGTGCTGGGCGGAGATGTCGGCCTCGGTGCAGTGCGTGGCGACCCGGACGGAGCGCACCCCGAGGTCGTAGGCGCGCTTCAGCTCGTGGACGGTGCCGACCCCCGGCAGCAGCAGCGTGGTGAGGCGGGCGTTCACCAGCACCGACGCCGCCGCCTCGATCCACTCCCAGTCCGTGTGCGACCCGGGACCGTAGTTGAGCGACCCTCCGGCGAGGCCGTCGCCGTGGGCGACCTCGATCGCGTCGACACCGGCCCGGTCGAGCGCCGTGACGATGCGTCTGACGTCCTCCAGGGCGATCCGGTGGCGTACGGCGTGCATGCCGTCGCGCAGCGTGACGTCCTGGACGAAGATCGGGGTGCCCATCAAAAGTCCGCCTTCCGTGCCGCGATGCGTTCCGCGACCCGCAGGGCGGCGGAGGTCATGATGTCGAGGTTGCCGGCGTAGGCCGGGAGATAGTGCGCGGCCCCCTCGACCTCCAGGAAGACCGACACCTGGTGGGTGGGCCGCGCCGCGCCGCCGGGGAGGAGTGTCTCCACCGGCTGGTCGGCGGGGATCTCGGTGATCTGCACCTGTTGCTTGAGCCGGTAGCCGGGGACGTAGGCGGCGACGTCGGCGACCATCTTCTCGACCGACCGGCGGATCTCCTCGTGGGCGGCCGGGTCCGGTGCCGCGACGACGCACAGGACCGTGTCCCGCATGATCAGCGGCGGGTCGGCGGGGTTGAGGATGATGATCGCCTTGCCGCGGCGGGCCCCGCCGATCCGCTCGACGGCGGCCGAGGTGGTCTCGGTGAACTCGTCGATGTTGGCCCGGGTGCCCGGTCCGGCCGACTTCGACGCGATGGACGCGACGATCTCGGCGTACTCGACGGGCACCACCCGGCCGACGGCGGCGACGATCGGGATCGTGGCCTGGCCGCCGCAGGTGACCATGTTCACGTCGGGCGCGTCGAGATGCTCGTCGAGGTTGACGGCGGGGACGACGTAGGGCCCGATCGCCGCCGGGGTCAGGTCGATCAGCCGCTTCCCGGACGGGGTCAGCTTCGCGGCGTTCACCTCGTGCGCCTTGGCCGAGGTGGCGTCGAAGACGATCCCGATCTCGCCGAAGTCCGGCAGCGCGATCAGGCCGTCGACACCCTGGTGCGTCGTCCGGACGCCGAGCCGGGCGGCGCGGGCCAAGCCGTCCGATCCGGGATCGATGCCGACCATGGCCGCCATCTCCAGGTGACGTGCTCCGCGCAACACCTTGATCATCAAGTCGGTGCCGATGTTGCCCGACCCGATGATCGCGACCTTCGTCCTGCTCATGGTGCTGCTCCTTCGGTGAAGCGGACGGTCACCGTGCCGAGGCCGGACAGGGTGGCGGTGACGGTGTCGCCGGCGGTGACCGGCCGCATCGGACCGAGCGCGCCGGACAGGACGACCTGTCCCGCGCGCAGCGGCCCGCCGAGGTCGCGGGCCATGCGGGCCAGCCACCCGACCGCCTCGATCGGGTCGCCCAGGCAGGCCGCGCCGGTCCCGGTGGAGACCTCCTCACCGCCGATGCTCATCGACATCACGACGTCCGCCGGTTCGAACTCGTCGAGGACGCGGCGCTCCGTCCCGAGCACGTAGGCACCCGAGGAGGCGTTGTCGGCGACCGTGTCGCCGAAGGCGATGTCCCACCCGGCGATCCGGCTGCCGCAGATCTCGAGCGCGGCGACGCCGTACTCGATCGCATCCCGGACCTGCGGGGCGTCGAGCGGGCCGTCGGCCAGGTCGGAACGGAGCACGAACGCGATCTCCGCCTCCGCCCGTGGCTGGAGGACCCGCCCGACCGGGATCGCGTCCCCGTCGGCGTAGGCCATGTCGTCGAAGAGGACGCCGAGGTCCGGCTGGTCGACGCCGAGCTGCCGTTGCACCGCCTCCGACGTCAGACCGATCTTGCGGCCGGAGATGCGGGCGCCGGCGGCGAGGCGGGACCCGGCGAGCTCGGCCTGCACGGCGTACGCGGCGGCCAGGTCGTTCCGGCCGATCAGGTCCCGCACGGGGGCGCAGGGCACGCCGGACGCGGCCGCGCCGGCCAGCCGCTCGACCGCGGCGGCTATGTCGGACGGGCTCGCGGTGGCCGGCCCGATGGGTTCGTTCATACCCCCACTGTGCAGGCAGGATGGCGCGCCAACCAGCACATCGTCTCGCTCAGCGATACGCTGTGCGAGTGACGGAGACGGTCGATCTCGACACCGTGCTGGGCAAGGCGGTGACGATCCTGCGCGCCTTCCGGCCCGACGACCGGGTCGTCAGCCTCGCCGAGCTGGTGCGGCGTACCGGCCTCCACAAGGCGACCGTGCACCGGCTGTCCGGCGATCTGGTCGCCAACCGCCTGCTCGACCGCGCCGACGGCGGCTACCGGCTCAGTGGCGGTCTGTTCGAGCTCGGGATGCTCGCCTCACTGGAACGCAGCCTGCTCGAGATCGCGATGCCGTTCCTCCAGGACCTTTACGAACGTACCCACGAGACCGTCCACCTCGGGGTGCGGGAGGGGCACGACGTCGTCTACGTCGCCAAGATCGGCGGCCACCGCCAGGCCAGGGCGCCCTCGCGCACGGGCGGCCGGATGCCGCTCCACTGCACCGCGATCGGCAAGGCGCTGCTCGCGTACGCCGGCGCCGACCTGCGGCGCGAGGTGCTGACCGGGCCGCTCGAACGGCGCACGCCGCACACCGTCGTCGCGCCGAGCATCCTGCGCGGCCAGTTGCGCCGCGTCGCGGAGACCGGTGTCGCGTTCGAGGCGGAAGAGTCGGCCGTCGGGCTCCTGTGTGTCGCCGCGCCGGTGCTGGGGCGCGGCGACGAGCCGCTCGCCGCGATCAGCGTGGCCGGTCCGACGGGCAGGTTCCGGCCCGAGGGGCACGTGACCGCGGTGCGCGCGGCGGCGGCCGCGCTCGGCAGCACGCTCAGCCGGCGCGCCCTCCTCCGGTGAGCCGGCCTCTCAGAGGGCGCGGGTGATCGCGTCGGCCGTGGCCGTGAGCGCGGCGATGAGCGGCTTGATCTGCTTGGGGGAGTAGCGGACGCTGGGCATCGAGATCGACAGCGCCGCGTCGGTCGCGCCGGTGCGGCCCTTCACCGGACATCCCACCGCGACCACACCCCGCTCGGTGCGCTCAAGGTTGAGCGCGACCCCGCTGCGCCGTACGGACTGCAGATCCCGGCGCAGCCGCGCCAGGTCCGGCAGGTCCTCGTCCGGGTCACCGCGATCGTCGGCGGTGTAAAGGAGCTCCAGCTCCTCGTCCGAGAGCGCCGCCAGCGCCACCAGGCCGCCCGTGGCCTGGTGGGCCGGGAAGACCATCCCTTCGCGACTGCCCACCCGCAGAGCCTGACCGCACTCGACCGAGGCGATGAAGCGGACGCTCCGGCCGGTGCGGATGCTGAGGTTCACCGTCTCGTCGATGCGGTCCACCAGTGTCCGCATCGCCCCGAGGGCCGCCGCGCGCAGCGCGCCGACGTCGGACCGGGCACGCTCGGCGAGGGCGAGGACGGGGCCCACCCGATAGCTGCGGTCCTCGTTCTGCACCGCGAAATCGCGGTACACCAGCGCGGTCAGCAGCCGGTGGGCCGTGGAACGGGCCACGCCCAGACGCTCGGCCGCGGCCGAGACCGTGATCACCCCGTCGAGCTGCAGGATCTGCGCGAGCCGGAGGGCATGGTCGACGCTGTTGGGCGCATAGGCGGGCGGGGTCTTCATGGGCTTCGCCATGGGACCGATCCTGGCACATGGATTCTGCCCTGCAGAATCCTCTTCTCCGGATCTGTCGCCTCCACGGATAGTCGGGGCCATGCCCCACGTGAACGCCGGCAGGTCGCCGGTCAAGATCGCCGCTGTGGACCGGCCGGACCAGCCCTCCCTCAGTCCCGAGCTGGAGGACCTCTACCGAGGCTTCGAAGAGGCGCTGCTCGTCCCGTTGTGGACCGAGATCGGCGACCTGATGCCGCCGCACCCGCGTTCCAGCGCGCAGCCGCACCGCTGGGAGTGGAGCACGCTGCTCGACCTGGCCGGCCGCGCCGGGGAACTGGTCCCGGTCGGCCGCGGCGGCGAGCGCCGGGCGATCGCTCTGGCCAACCCGAGCCTGGGGGGCAAGCCCTACGCGACGCCGACCCTGTGGGCCGCGATCCAGTACCTGATGCCAGGCGAGGACGCGCCCGAGCACCGGCACAGCCAGAACGCGTTCCGCTTCGTCGTCGAGGGCGAAGGTGTGTGGACCGTGGTCGAGCGCGACCCGGTGCCGATGCGCCGGGGAGACTTCCTCCCCCAGCCCGGCCTGCACTGGCACGCCCACCACAACGCGGCAGACACACCGATGGCCTGGATCGACGGGCTCGACATCCCGTTCCAGTACGGCGTCGAGGCGCAGTTCTTCGACTTCGGCCGGGACACCCTCACCGCGGAGGAGCACGCCACCCCCGACCGCTCTCGAGCCGAACGGCTCTGGGGACACCCCGGCCTGGCGCCGGTCTCACAGCTCGGCCGTCATGAGGGCACGCCGTTGCTGTGCTACCGCTGGACCGACACCGACGCCGCGCTGGCCGACCAGCTCGCGCTGGAGCGGGAGGGACACGCGGGCACGGTCGGACCCGGCCACGCCCTGGTCCGCTACACCAACCCGACGACCGCCGGCGACGTGCTCCCGACGATCCGGGCGCAGTTCCACCGGATCACGGCGGGCGTGGAGACCGCGCCGTACCGGGAGACCGGCTCGTCGGTCTACCAGGTCTTCGACGGGTCCGGCCGGGTCACCGTCGGTGACCGGTCCTGGAGGGTGACCCGCGGCGACCTGTTCGCCGTCCCGTCCTGGCAGCCGCTGTCGATCCGCTCGGAGGCGTCGGCCTCCGACTCCGACTCGGGCGCGCTCGACCTGTTCCAGTTCAGCGACGCCCCGATCTTCACCAAACTCGACCTGTACCGCAGCCACACCGAGGAGGGCGGCCGATGAAGCTCGCCACCATCCGCCTGGACGACCACCGCACCGCCGCCGTCCGCGTCGAGGGCGGACAGCTCGTCGAGGTGGGCGGGCCCGACGTCGGCGCGGTGCTGGCCGCGCCCGGAGGTCTCCAGGCCGCCGCGGCCGCCGACGGCCCGCGGCACCCGCTCGCCGGAGCCGACCTCGCCCCGGTCGTCCCGCGGCCGGGCAAGGTCGTCTGCGTCGGGCTGAACTACCAGAACCACATCAAGGAGATGGGCCGCGACCTCCCCGAGTACCCGACCCTCTTCTCCAAATTCGCCGACACCCTCATCGGCGCCACGGACGAGATCCGGCGTCCGGCGGAGACCGAGCAGTTCGACTGGGAGGCCGAGCTCGCCGTGGTCATCGGCCGGCAGACGCGCCGGGCGGACGAGGAGCAGGCGGTCGCCGCGATCGCGGGGTTCACCGTGCTCAACGACATCACCTGCCGGGACTGGCAATTCCGGACCCGTGAGTGGCTGCAGGGCAAGAACTGGGACTCGACCACCCCGATCGGCCCGTTCCTCGTCACCGCGGACGAGACCGGCCCACGGCCGGCGCTCGACATCCGATGTGAGGTCGACGGCCGGGTGGTGCAGTCCGACAACACCGGCGACCTGCTCTTCGACCCGGTTCACCTGGTCCGCTACGTCTCGACGATGGTCCGGCTCAACCCGGGCGACGTGATCGCGACCGGCACGCCGGGCGGCGTCGGTCACGCACGCAGGCCGCCGGTCTTCCTGAAGGGCGGCGAGCTTGTCGTGACCGAGATCGAGGCGCTGGGCAGGCTCGAGAACCGCGTCGTCCGCGAGGGCGAGTGATGGCGCGCGACCTCGCCACCACGCTCGCGTGGGTCGACACGGGGACCCGGCTGTGCGCGTCGGCGATCGCCGGTCTCTCCGAGCAGGAGTACGGCGCCGCGTCGGCCCTGCCAGGTTGGACGCGCAAGCACGTCGTGGCGCACCTGGCGGCGAACGCCGAGGCGATCGGCAACCTGGTCCGGTGGGCGCGCACCGGCGAGGAGACCCCGATGTACGCCTCGCCGCAGGCGCGCGCCGCCGGGATCGAGCGGGGCTCCCTGCTCGGTGCCGACGAGCTGACCCGGTGGTTCACCGAGTCCGCCGCGGCCCTGGCCGCCGCGATGGCGGCACTGCCCGAGGACGCGTGGCGGGCCGAGGTGGTGACCGCGCAGGGGCGCACCGTGCCGGTGAGCGAGACCCCATGGATGCGCAGCCGGGAGGCCATGGTGCACGCGGTGGACCTCGCGGCCGGGCTCACCTTCGCCGACCTTCCCGACGACTTCCTGCGGGAGCTGCGGGAGGACATCCGCGCCAAGCGAGGTCATGACGCGGTGCCCGACGTCAAGGGGTCGCCGGCCGACGTGACCGCCTACCTGGCCGGACGCCCTGCGGGCGGAGTGACCTCCGCCGACGGCAGCCCCCCACCGACCCTGCCTCCGTGGCTGTGACGAGAAAGAAGATCCTATGGGCACCTCCCCCTCCACCCGCGCCGACGTGATCGTCGTCGGGGGCGGCATCGGCGGCCTTTCCGCCGCGCTCGCCCTGATCCGCCAGGGCCTGCGGGTCCGGGTGTACGAGCAGGCTCCCGCGTTCGGCGAGGTCGGCGCCGGCCTCCAGCTCGCGCCGAACTGCACTCGCATCCTGGACCGCTACGGGCTGCTCGAGGAGGCGGCCGCCCTCGGCGTGCTGCCCGAGACCATGGTCATGAAGGACGCCGTGGACGCCGCCGAGCTGACCCGGCTCGACCTCCGAGACGTCGAACGCCGTTACGGCTACCCCTACCTCGTGATCCACCGCAGCGACCTGCACGGCATCCTGCTCCGCGCCTGTGAACGGGCGGGCGTCGAGCTGCTCACCGACGCCCGCTGCACGTGGTACGAGAACGTCGACGGCGGCGCCCGCGTCCGATTCGCCGACGGCGGCGTGGACGAGGCGGACGTGGTGATCGCCGCCGACGGCCTGCACTCGATCGCCCGCGAGCTGCTGGTCCGGGACGAGCCGGTGAGTTCCGGGTACGTCGCCTACCGCTGCGCCGTGCCGTTCGAGAAGGTCGCCGGCAACGACATCCACGACAAGGACGTCGTCGTGTACGTCGGCCCGCGTTGTCACTTCGTGCAGTACCCGCTGCGGGGTGCAGAGACGTTCAACCAGGTCGCCGTGTTCGAGTCGCCGAAGGCGCTGGCCGGCGAGGACGACTGGGGAACCCCCGACGAGCTGGACGCGGCGTTCGCGGGGACCTGCGATCAGGTCCAGCAGGGCTTGCCGCTGATGTGGCGCGACCGATGGTGGCGGATGTTCGACCGTGACCCGATCATGACCTGGGTCACCGGCCGGATCGCGCTGCTCGGCGACGCCGCGCACCCGCCCCTGCAGTACATGGCGCAGGGGGCGATCATGGCGATCGAGGACGGCTGGGTGCTCGGTGAGCACGTCGCCGCTCAGCGCGCCGAGGACGGCTCAGACGTGGACTGGGACCGGACGCTCGCCGCCTACCAGGCGGTACGGCCCGAGCACTGCCGCCGGGTCGTCACCACCGCTCGGGCGTGGGGCGCGTTGTGGCACCTCGAGGGCGTCCGGAGACTGCAGCGCAACGCCCTGCTGCGCGGCCGCGACGTCCACGACTACTCGTTCGTCGACTGGATCTTCGGTCCCACGGCGCTGACCCCCGAGGACGAGCCGGAGATGTTCCGCCCGATCCCCCTCGATGCCGCGCCACTGTGACCGGCCTCGGGAACGACGGGACAGCCGTTGGCGGTACCCGTCGGTAACCGGGTCGGCCGGACGGATCTCATGTTCTGTCGGTCTACCGATCCGCATCGCCTCAGGTCAACGCAGTGACCGTGGTACGGCCGGCAATCCGGTCCCACGGACCGTGCGGCAACCCGCCGCCGAAACCTCAGCACGGCGCGCCCCGGCCCACGGTGTCCTTCTGGCGTACTCCGGGTCCTTCTGGCGTACTCCGCCGCCCCCTGTCCTGGGCGGCGCCGGACCTGCGGCACGCCCTGGGGTTCCGGCTCGGGGTCCGGGAGGCGTTCCCGGCGGCCGAGCCCCGCTCGGCGCGACGCTCGCGGAACTCATCTTCTGGGCGCCCTCGCGCAACAGCGGCGGCACTGAGGTGCCATGACCGTCGTCACGGAGCCGACGATGTCGGGGAGTGGATGCGCGATTCCAGCCCGGCCAGAAGTGTGTGGAGTCCGAACTCGAACGGGTCCCCGGGCGGGGTTATGGCGGCGGAGTCGATGCGGGCCCGCAGCCGGGGGAGGTTCTGGGTGACCGCGAGCATCTCAGCGGTGATCCCTTGGAGCTCTTTGTCGGCGTCGGCGCCGTTCCGTCGTAGGTGCGCCTGCCAGGCCGCTTGTGCCGCCTGGCCCTGCGCGGCGCCGATCACGAACATGAGCACGGTGGCGGCCGGCCGGCTCGCCGGCCCGGCCGCGGGCCACCTGCAACCGCTACCACGGCGTCATGCAGATGATCGCCGCGCTGGACCTGGTCGCTGGCAGGCTGTATTACCGGATCCGGGCCATTACCGGATCCGGGCCCGCAAACGCCGGCGCGAGTACCCGTCCTTCCTCAAGACACCACGCACCCGCTGGCCCGGCGAGAAGCTCTATACGATCGCCGACAACTGTCGCCGCCGTTTGGCAGCCGACCAGGCGACAACTCCGGCGAGGTCGCTGCCCTGCCCGGACGGAAAGGTCGAGGGAAAGATGTCGGCCATCGCGCCGGTGCTTATGGCCGCCTCACCGGGGTTGACGCCTGCGGCCTTGACCCGCACGAGGACCTGCCCGCTCTCGGGCACCGGCCGGTCGACCTCGTCGACCCGCAACACCTCGATTCCACCGAACTCGTCGTATCTGACTGCCTTTGTCATTGTCTTGCTTCTCCTGTGGCGCGCGATGCGCGGCTGACGTCGAGAACGGGAATGGTCCGTGCTGGTGTGGCTGTTACCAGGGCACCGTTCCGGCGTCGTCGAAGAATCCGCCGGTCGGTCCGTCGTCGGGCAGGGTTGCGAGGTGAATCGCGATGGCCGCACCCTGTTGTGGTGTGCGGACGCCTTGGAAGCCGTTGAGGTCGGTGGCGGTGAAGCCGGGGCAGCCGGAGTTGATCAGGATGTTGGTGTCGCTCAGTTCCTTGACGTATTGGATGGTGAGGGCGTTGAGGAAGGTCTTCGAGGCCAAGTAGGCGGCGGGAACCTGGCCCATGTCGATGCCCGGTGTGGTTTGCAGGGTGAGCGAGCCGACGCTGCTGGACATGTTGACGATCCGCGGTGATGCCGAGTTGCGCAGCATCGGCAGCATCGCGTTGGTGACCCGGATGACGCCGATCACGTTGGTTTCCACGACGGCTCGCACGGTCGCGGGCTCGCCCGTGGTCGGTGTCTGTGGCATACCGCCGGTGATCGCGGCATTGTTGACCAGGACGTCGAGCCCTCCGGCACGGCCGGCGATCAGCTCGGCCGCGGCGGCGACGCTTTCGTCGTCGGTGACGTCGAGCGGCACGCCGAACGCATCGGTCCCGGCCGCGCGCAGCTTCTCGACCGCGGTGTCGCGGCGTTGTTGATCCCTCGCGCCCACACCGATTCGCCAGCCAAGGGCGCCCAGGCCTGCGGCGATCTCGTATCCGATTCCCTTGTTCGCGCCGGTCACCAGCGCGATCGTCCGTTCACTCATGCCGTCGATCATGTTGCGGACTCGGGTGGGGCGTCCAAGACCGGTCAGGTGGGCGGCGATACCGCACGGGTATTGGTCGTGGTCAGCGCCGGATACGATGAGCTGGTGGAGACGCGGGAGTTGCGATACTTCGTCGCCGTAGCGGAGGAGTTGCACTTCGGGCGGGCGGCACAA
Source organism: Streptosporangium sp. NPDC003464 (assembly GCF_053588315.1). Classification (NCBI taxonomy): domain Bacteria; kingdom Bacillati; phylum Actinomycetota; class Actinomycetes; order Streptosporangiales; family Streptosporangiaceae; genus Streptosporangium; species Streptosporangium sp. NPDC003464. Next base: position 14,852 of record NZ_JBSFPS010000044.1, read on the forward strand.
CGGCTCGCGATGGCGCAACCACCACTGTCGCGGGCGATCCAGCAGCTGGAACGGCGGCTCGGAGTCGTTCTGCTGCACCGCACCGCTCGCGCCATCGCCTTGACCGAGGCCGGGTCGGTGCTGCTACGGGAGGCCCGGCTCGCGCTCGACGCGGTCGAAGCCGCCGAGCGCCGCACCCGCCGCGCCGCGGCTGACCAGCCCGGTGTGGTCCTGGCCACCAAGGCCGGAGCGTCCAGGGAACTGTTGTCGAAGCTTCTGCACGCCTACGCCGCCGAACCGGGCTCAGTGGCAGTCGAGGTGATGCTGTGCGGGCCGGGCGAGCCGGAAAGTCTGCTGCGCAACGGGCGTACCGACGTTGCTCTGCTCCACCGGCCTTACGACACGACAGCCGGATTCGACACCGAGGAGCTGCACACCGAACAGCAGGTCGTGGTCCTGCCCAAGGGTCATCCCCTCGCCAACCGGGCGTATCTGTCGTTAGTCGAGGTCAACGCCCAGACGGACCTGCCCCTGCCGCGCTGGCCTGGACGGGATGGCGGCTATCCGGACGGCCCCGGCCCGCAGGTGCGCGACCATACCCAACTGTTCCAACTGATCGCGCTCGGACTGGCCTGCGCCGTCGTACCCGAGTCGCTCCGAGACCAGCTAAGCGACGACCACGCCATCGTGCCGGTGCCGGACGCACCGGCCGTCACGACCGTCATCGCCTGGCCGCCACACAGCAGATCCAAAGCCGTCGCCGACCTCGTCCGCACCGCGACACGCCTATAGCCGATACCCGCTGCAGCACCGCTGTTCGCAGGCCGCACGACTGTACCGAGCATCACCAATGTTTCGGGATACATCCGGTGTACTGTCTCGAAGTCCGGTATGTGATGGTGTGTCGCGATCGCTAAACAGAGAGATCTCCGGTAAAGGGTTCAACGACCAAGAAGAACCCGAATACCGGAGATCTCGTGATCACCCTGGCGGTGACGAGGCGGTCATGGCCGCCATCCGGGTGCCCTGGATGGGGCCGGGACGGCCGCGCACCCGTCCCCGTCTCGTGCGGGCGGACAAGGCTTACGCTTCCCGGGCGGTCCGCGCTCATCTGCGCGGACGCGGGATCCGTGCCACGGTTCCCGGACCGGTCGATCACGTTCAGGGCCGGTTACGGCGCGGTAGCCGGGGTGGCCGTCCTCCGGCCTTTGACCGGGGCGACTACCGAGAGCGGCACGCCGTGGAATGCGGCATCAACCGGTTCAAACGCCACCGCGCCGTCGCCACCCGCTACGACAAGCTCGCCGTTCGCCATGAGGCTGTCATCCACATCGCCGCCCTCAACGACTGGCTCACCCGCCTTTGAAACAGGCCCTAGGCGATCTTGACTTCGCGCTCCCCTGAACGCCGTTCGGCCCTACAGGCGATCAGGAGCCCCGACAGAACCCAGCTCATCAGCCAACCCGTCACCCACGCCGATCGTCCCTTACCACACGCCGCCCTAGGAGTGATCACCATGAGGACCGCCCGTCATTTCATCGCCGCCGTGTTCGTCCCAGCCCTTGCAGGATGCAGCACAGGCGCGGGCAGCGCGGCGCCACCCATCTCGGCGACGCCGGGGTCCCGCTCCAGCTCATCATGGGCAAGACCCGGCACAAGAACTCGCGCACCGCCCTGCGCCACGCCAAACCTGGCGTCGAGGCCGTCGCGGCCATCACCACCCGCCTCGCCTCGCCTTGCCTCGCCGTACCCACTGACCGGCTCTTTCGTGGAGAGAAGCGGCCACTGCCCCTCTCAGGCGTACTTGGTCTGCCCTCTGGATTCGTCGCCTGGCCGAACAGCGCCGTGCCTACGCGGCCGCCTCGCGCCTGGACTACGACGCGTCCTGATCGGCCAAGCCGCCGTCTTCTGGCGCCCGCTCTCAGTGGGGGAGGGCGGTGAGGCGGTTGCTGAAGCGGGCGAGCATCCCGCTCTGGGACGTCTCGGAGAACATCCGGCCGATGAGCGGGGGGATCCGCCAGTTGGCGGGGCTGTGCCTGGCCAGCCTGGACACCAGGTTGACGTGCGGGTAGCGGGCCCGCTCGTAGGCGCGTAGCCGTTGCGCCGGGTCGCCGCCCTTGGCGAGCTCGCGCCCGAGCACCCACACGTCCTCCAGGGTCTGGTTGGCGCCCTGGCCGAGGGTGGGTGGCATGAGGTGGGCGGCGTCGCCGAGCAGGGTGACGCGGCCCTTGCCCCACTCCCGGCGCACCTTCTGCCAGTGGTGGCCGAAGAAGTCGAGATCGTCCTCGGACGCCTGGGCGAGCAGTTCGGGGACGGGGGACGCCCAGTGGCCGAAGCGGCGCCTCAGTTCGGCTAGGGGCGCGGCAGGGCGCGGCTCGCCGGGGGACCAGCGTACGTCGAACCACCACTGGAGCTTGCCGTCCCCGGCGGGGATGATCCCGCACGCCCCCTCCCTTCCGGTGATCATGAGGTGGAGGTGGGCGCGGGCAAGGTCGATGTCGATCCGGCTCAGGGCCTGCCAGGTGCCGAAGGTGGCCGTCCGGATGGGGACGTCGCCCCACAGCTCGCGCCGGACGACCGAGTGGTGGCCGTCGGCTCCGATGAGCAGGTCCCCTGTGATCATTGAGCCGTCGTCGAAGGTCGCCGTGACCCGGTCGCCGTCCTGGGTCACTTTCCGGCAGCCCGTGCCGTAGCTGATCAGGTCGCCGGGCAGCCCCTCGGACAGCCGCTCCAGCAGAAGGCGGCGGGAGATCGACTTGTTCGGGAAACCGTAGAGCGTGGCCGCATGGGCCATGTCGGAGCTGAGCCGTAGCCGGCCGTCCGCCGTCAGCGCGTCGATCCGGTCGAACCGGCCGCCGACGCCGTCAAGGCTGACACCGAGATCATGCAGCACGGCGGCGCCGTTGCTGAAGATGCTCAGTCCCGCGCCGCCCGTCCGCATGGTCGGCGCCTGCTCATAGATCCGCACCTGGTGCCCGGCGGCCAGCAGACTCCGCGCGACGGCCAGGCCGCCCACGCCGGCACCGATGACAAGAACATCCATTTTCTCTCCAAATCGAAGTAACTTCATTTTAAAGATACATCGATGCGAAGTACATTGGGTCGAGTGACCGACAAGCACCTAGAAGAGGACGTCTTCCGCGAGTTCCTGATCGCGGTCATGCTGCACATCGAGGCGATCGCCGACCGGCTCGGCGTGCACCATGTGGACGTGGCCGCCCTCATCCTGCTGGAGATGCGCGGCCCGCTCCCCGTGGGAGTCATCTCCGAGGAGCTGGGGCTGCCGTCCGCCTCCGCGACCCGGCTCACCGACCGCCTGGAGAAGGCCGGCTATGTGCGGCGGGTGCGCGGCGAGCGCGACCGGCGCATGGTCACCGTGGAGCTGATAGAAGGTGGCATGGCCGAGTACCACGCCACCCGCATCACCTCCGAGCGGCACCTGGGAGAGATCCGCGGGCATTACACGCCGGAGCAGGTGCCGTTGATGCTGGGTATCCTCACCGGCGTCGCCCGGGCCTACCGCTCGGCGACCAGGGAACTGCGCGAGCAGTCCGGCTGAAGCGCTACGGTGAACACTCTGTTTATGGCGCTGTAAGTGTGAGATTTCCGCTTTCGCGGCCGTTCCGCATGCCCCCGCCGGACGATTGCTGTATCGAGAAGGACACGGCGCTGTCGGCCGCCCTGGCCGCCGAGCTACCCCTCGGTGAGGCCCCGAAGCGGCTGCGCGGGGAGGAGGAATGACCGCCGTGCCCGGCCACCCGCGGCCGTGCCCGGCGCGAGCCTGCAGGCACGGTCATCGTCGGCCGCACCGGCCGGCGGAGCACCCCGTACACCGTCGAGGATCAGAGCCGGGAAAGGCCGTGCGGCTGCTGCACCGCTTCCGGACCACCACACCTGGGACTACGAGCTCCAAAGCGCTTCGATCTCCCCCTCTGCGGTCAAGCCGAAACAGACAAGGCGCTCGGCCTCCTTCCGGTCCCCCGCCTCTTCCCGCATCCGGGCCGGCAAGTTCAGCGCGCCGAAGTCACCGGCGTCGACGGCCTGCCGGTACAGGCGTCGAGCCTCCTCCCGGTTCCTCGCCGGCTCCCCCACTTGAACCAGTATCCGCAGGGCGCCGAGGTCACCGGCGTCGACGCCCCGTTGAGCGAGACGGGCGGCATGCCGGTAGCGTCCCCGCGCGAGTGCCTGGGCGGCTAGGGAAGTCAGGTCGGCCGGTGTGTGAGCCGCCTCCCAGAAGGTCGTGGGCGGGCACAGCAGGACACGTTCGCGGCGGCTGTGCTGTTCGAGGTAGTCGGCCGGCCGGTACAACGGCTGCGCTGGGGGCGGCTCACCGGGGCGAGGCTGATGTTCGATCAGCGGGCCAGGCAGGCGCCGGTGCTTGGCGGTCAGTCGATCCACCGCATCTTCCTGCAAGATGCCCGCGCGACAGCGGTGACCTCCGCGATGCTGGCCGGCTGGCTGGGCCTGCGGGACGTAGTCCGGATCGCGCGCGGCGGCGCCCGGATGGCGCTGGTGATACCCGAGGGTGGGCATTTCGCCTCCACCGTGGCCGCCGCCCGGCTGCGCGGCCGCTCCCGCGTCGCCGCCTTCAGCGTGCACCAGCCACTGCAGGACCTGGTGGCCGAGCTCAACGCCTTCCGCCCGGCGGTGCTGGCCCCCTACGCCGGCATCGGCGCGCTGCTGGCCGGCGAGGCCGAAGCCGGACGGCTGCACATCAACCCCGCCCTGGTGATGCTCACCGCCGAAGGTCTGCCCGTCGGCGAGTACGCGCGCATCGCGGCCGCGCTGGGGGCGAAGGTGCGCACCAGCTACGCCTGCAACGAGTGCCCGTTCCTGTCCTGCAGCTGCTCTGAGAGCTGGATGCACCTCAACGCCGGCTGGGCCATCCTCGAACCCGTCGACGAGCAGTACCGGCCGGTGGCGCCGGGCGAGCCCTCGCACACCGTGCTGCTGACCAACCTGGCCAACCACGTGCAGCCGGTCCTGCGCTACGACCTCGGCGACAGCGTCGTGCTCCGGCCCGATCCGTGCCCGTGCGGCCACCCCGGCCCGGCCGTCCGCGTCCAGGGCCGCGCCGCCGACCTGCTCACCTTCCCCGGCCCAGGACCGGCGCAGGAAAAAGCGCCGGTCACCCTCGCCCCGCTGCCGCTGGCCACCCTGCTGGAGACGGTGCCCGGCCTGGAGCTGTTCCAGATCGTCCAGACCGCGCCGACCACGCTACGCATCCGGCTGCATCCCGCACCTGACGCCGACCCCGAAACCCTCTGGCGCCGGATCGAGACCCGCATGCGCGACCTGCTGGCCCGCCACCACCTCGGCCATGTGCGCCTCGAACGCGCCGGCGAACCGATCCAGCACAGCACAGGCGGCAAGGTACGCGCCGTCATCCCGCTCTCGGCCACCGGCAGGGACCCGGCCGGTTCCGGACGTCCCTGACCACCACGGCCCCCCACGGCCACACCACCACCGCCGCGGTGGTCGCCCGCCACTGTCATTCCCCCACGGCTCGCAGGGAAGGGCGAGGCGATCGTCCCGCCCTTCCCTGCCTCCCCCCACTTCGAAGAACCGGAGACGTCTTCGTGCTGCCCGACCTCCTGGCCTACGGCGTCCGGATCCTGCCCGGCCTGCTGCTCATCGGCGCATGCTTCACGCTGGTGCGCTGGGCACGGTTCACCCCGGTCACCCTCACCTTAGGCATCGGCGGTGGGATGCTGGCCGCCGCGCCGGTGCTGCTGCTGTCCCTGCCGACACCGCTGCCGGTGCGGGGCGGCGCGGTCACGCTGCTGATCCAGGGCAGGGCCGGTTCATCGAGCGACGTCACTCACCGGCCAGTCCTTTGATGATCAGGTTCAGGCCGTGGGCGAAGTGGCCGACGAAGTCGGTGCTGGTCAGCGTGGCCTCGGCGGCTGCCAGGTTGGGGTAGGTACCCGGGTCGAGGGCCGCGTGCAGCAGGGTCAGCGTGGCGGGCAACTCGGACTCGGCGAGAGCCTGGGCGGCCTGTTCCTCCAGCGTGTGGCCGACGATGAAGTGGACGATTGTGAGTGCCGTACGGGTGGCCGCCTCAGGGGTCAGGCATGTCTCACGCAGCACGCCCACGAGGGTGTCGGTGTAGCTCAGCGTGTTGGGGCCGACGGAGTGGGTGCCCGCGTAGACACGTGCGCCGTCGCGGTGACGCAGCAACGCCATACGCAGCCGCCCGGCCAGTTCGGTGATCTGTTCGCGCCAGGTGAGCCCGTCGGGCAGCGGGCCGGCGCAGCCCGCGAGCATCTCCTCGGCCATGGCGGCGAGCAGCGTCTGCTTGGTGGCGAAGTGCCGGTAGAGCGTGCCCACCTGGACGTCGAGGGCCGCGGCCAGGCGGCGCATGGTCAGCGAGTCGAGCCCGTCCTCGTCCACCAGGCGCAGGGCGGCGGCGACCGCCTCCGGCACGGCCATCTTGCGGGGGCGGCCTCGGGAGCGCTGGGCGGACGGGGAGGTTGACGTGGGTCCCATGCCCAGTGATACTAGTGACCTCGATTTTATGAACGATGTTCATTTAATAGAAGGGGCACAAATCGTGCACACCGACGTGATCGTGGTGGGAGCCGGCCCCACCGGGCTGCTGCTGGCCGCAGAGCTGGCCCTGGCGGGCGTGGGGGTCCGCGTACTCGAACGGAACGACGCGCCCACCAGCCAGTCGCGGGCGCTCACGCTGCACCCGCGCAGCATCGAGGTGATGGACCTGCGCGGCATCGCCGACCGTTTCCTGGCCCGCGGTCACACCCTGCCCGGGTGGCACTTCGCGGGCCTGAACACCCGCCTCGACTTCACCGCCCTGGACACCCGGCACGGCTACACCCTGTTCCTGGAGCAGGCCCGTACCGAGGAACTACTCGACGCCCGCGCCCGCGAGCTGGGCGCCGAGATCGTCCGCGGCTGTCAGGTCACCGCCGTGCGGCAGGAGCCGGACGGCGTCGTCGTCGAAACAGCCCGGGGAGAGACGCTACGCGCCTCGTACGTCGTGGGCTGTGACGGCGGACGCAGTATCGTCCGGCAGGCGGCGGGCATCCCCTTCGACGGCACCGACGAGACGCTGTCCGGTATGCTCGGCGACTTCGCCGTCACCGGTCCGGACGCCGCGCACTCGGCCGAGGCCCACGGCGTGCTGGCCGTGCCGCTGGAGGGCGGGCTGACCCGGTTCGTGGTCATCGATCCCGAACGCATGCGGGTGCCGTCTGACCGGCCCCTGACGTACGAGGAGTTCCGGCAAGCTCTGACGAACATCGCCGGCACGGACTTCAACGTCGCCGAGCCGCACTGGTTGTCGCGGTTCGGCAACGCGACCCGCCTGGCCGGGCGGTACCGGCAGGGCCGGCTCCTGGTGGCGGGCGACGCGGCCCACATCCACTTCCCGGCGGCGGGACAGGGCCTCAACACCGGTCTGCAGGACGCCATGAACCTGGGCTGGAAGCTCGCCGCCCAGGTCAAAGACTGGGCCCCGGAAGGGCTGTTGGACTCCTACGACGCCGAGCGTCGGCCGGTCGGCGCGGCCGTCACCGCCAACACCGAGGTGCAGACGCTGCTGATGGAACTGACACTGGTGCCGCAGTACCACCGGCCGGCCATGGCGCTGCGCGGCATGCTCGACGGCCTCCTGCGCATCGGGGAGGTCAACCGCAACCTGGCCGCGTCGGTCTCGGCGATCGGCACCCACTACGGCGACGGCTCCCCGGCCGGGGCGCGGGTACCGGACCTGCCGATCAGCGTCGCGGAGCGGCCCGGGGTCGAGCGCCTGTACCAATTGCTGCACGACGGGCGGTTCCTGCTCGTCCATACGGGGAAGCAGGCTGGCGCGTCCGGCCGGGACGACCGCGTGGAGACGGTCACCGCCACGGCCTGGCAGCCCACGCCCGACCTGGAGGAGGCCGAGGCGCTACTCGTCCGGCCGGACGGGCACCTCGCCTGGGCAGGGCCGATCGAGGCCGAGCAGCAGGCGCTGCTGGACTGGACCGGAGCGGCGACGGTAGCGCCGTGACGATGCTCCACCGGCTCAGCGGCCGCCGGCTGTATCGCCGCTACCGCACCCGGCGCTACCGGCTGCCCAACGACGCGCCGTGGACCGACACCCCCTCCTGCAACCGCCTCACCTGGCGCACCACCGCCGCCGCTGGCGCGGCTGCACAAAGAAGCCGCCTTCCACCTGGTGCTCATCGACCACAACGACAACGGTGACGCCCCGGCCAACGGTCATCGTGACGATGTAAGACGCCTGCCCCGCTCGTCCTCTGGAGGCCAGTTCTCACGTGTCGCCGAAAACGACGTCACCGATGAACGGAGGGGCATGAGTCACCACTTCCAGGATTCCGGTGTGCGCAGGCGGTGGGACAGAATGCCTGCCCGCCCGGTGCCACCCGCATCAGAACGGCCAGTGGCGGTAACCCAGGTCCGACGACTCGCTAACGTCACTGGCCGTTCGGTTGCTGCTCGACCCCCGAGACGGGACTGCACCTGGACACCGTCCGCTGCTGGAGGGGCCGGTTCGCCGAGCAGCGACTGGCCGGGCTGTCCGCCCGCCTTCACGCCGCTGCAGATCACCCCGCCCAACGGCAAACTCGCCTTGGAGTACCTCTGTCGCGTACCCGGCCCGAGGAGTGGCGGCCGGTCAAAGCCCTGGAGGTCTCCGGGCCACAGGGCGGACCGGTCGAGGTCCGCCACAACGCCGCGGTGGTCTGGCGGGGGGCCGGCCGGACGCGGAAGTCCTGGTGGCGCAGGAACGGGCCGGGCTGGTCGCGGGATCCGAAGGAGTAGCGGGAGGCGCTCGGCCCGGTGGGCGGTGGGGGCGGACCGTCCGCCCCCACCGCGATCTCAGTGCCCCAGCGCGGCGAGCGCGGCCGCGGTCTCCGTGGGCTTGGAGAACATCGGCCAGTGGCCGGTGGGCACCGCGTCGAAGCTCCACTCCGGCCCGGCGAGCGCCGCGAAGAGCGGATGGCCGGCCGCGATCATCGCGTGGACCTGCTCCAGCGGCAACGAGCAGGCGAGGAGCGTCTTGGGCAGCCCGTCCACGCCGCCCTTCAGCGTCAGCGGCTGGGTCATGGTGCCGTACGGCTGAGCCGCCGCGCGGGAGGCGAACCACTCGCGTTCGGCCTCGCCCAGCCCCTCCAGGCTCGCCCCGGCCTGTTCCTGCTCCTCCCAGGAGATCAGCGGGTAGCTCGTCCCGCCCCCCTGCTCGGCGACCCGCGTCTCGATGAACGCCTTCCAGTCGGGCTCGTTGAGGTCCATGAACGTCATGCCGTCGGGCACGGGGCCGCAGTCGAGGTAGACGAGCCGGGCGACGCGCTCGGGGATCCGGTCGGCCGCGCCCGTGACCGCGGCGCTGGCGCCGCTGTGGCCGACGAGGATCACCTCGCGCAGGTCCGCGGAGACGATGGTGCCGACGATGTCCTGGATGTGCGTCTCCAGGTCGACCTCAGGGCCGGCCAGGTGCGCCCGGTCGCCGAGCCCGGTGAGGGTGACCGGGCGGACGTCGTGGCCGGCCTCGCGCAGCGCCGGGACGACCTTCTCCCACGCCCATGCGCCGAGCCAGAAACCGGGGACCAGAACATATGTGCTCATCGCGTTCTCTCTTCTTTCGACTGATTTCAACATAGGATCGAATCCGGACAGAACCAGTCCTGATTTCTGAGGAATCTCCGATGACCGTCACCCGCGTGCTCGCGCTACTGGAACTCCTGCAGGCCCGGCCGGGTCTGACCGGACCCGAGCTCGCCGCCCGGCTGGAGGTGGACGAGCGCACGGTGCGCCGCTACGCGGTGCGGCTGTCCGAACTCGGGGTCCCGGTGGAGGCCGAGCGCGGGCGCCACGGGGGCTACCGGCTCCTGCCGGGCTACAAGCTGCCGCCGCTGATGCTCACCGACGACGAGGCCACCGCCGTGGTGCTGGGCCTGCTGGCCGGACGGCGGACCGGCCTCGCGGTGGGGGAGACGGCGACCGAGAGCGCGCTGGCCAAGATCCAGCGGGTGCTGCCGCAGGCGCTGCGCGAGCGGGTCGCCGCGGTGTCGGCGACGCTGGAGCACACCCGGGAGCCGGCGCCCGCGAGCGCCCCGAAGGCCGGGCCGCTGCTCGCGCTCGCCGACGCCGTCCGGCGCGGGCAGACGGTACGGCTGGCCTACCGGTCCTGGCGGGGCGAGCCCTCCGAGCGCGACCTGGACCCCTACGGCATCGTCTTCCACTCCGGCCGCTGGTATGTCGCCGGGTTCGACCACGGCAGCGGGGAGGTGAGGACCTTCCGGGTGGACCGGGTGGCGAGCGCCGCGGGGACCGGGCGCTCCTTCGACGCCCCGGACGGCTTCGACCCCGTCGCGCACGTGGTCGGATCGCTGTCGGCGGTGCCCTACCGGTACGAGGTGAAGGTGCTGCTGGCCACCACCATGGAGGAGGCGCGGGGGAGGATCCCCGCCTCGACGGCGACGCTGACCGAGACCGCCGACGGGATCCTGCTGGAGACCAGGGCCGAGCGGCTGGACGGGATGGCGCAGATGCTGGCCGGGCTCGGCTGGCCGTTCACCGTGATCACGCCGGACGGGCTGCGCGGGGAGATCAGGGCGCTGGCCGGCCGGCTCAGCGAGGCGGCAGGCGCGGGACCGTGAGCCGCGGCCGGTCGGCCGGATCGGGCGTGTGCGGGGGGTGGAGGAGCAGGCGCCCAAGGGCCACCTCGATCGCCCTGTCGAGCTGGGTGTCCACACCCCGGGCATAGTCCTGGGGGGTGATGTCCACCTCGATGTCAGGGTCGGTGCCGTAGTTCTCCACCCGCCAGCCCACGTCGTCGAAGGCGAAGGAGAACTCCGGCTGGGTGGTCACCGTGCCGTCGGCGAGCTGGTGCCGGGGCCAGATGCCGACCACCCCGCCCCAGGTGCGCTTGCCGATCAGCGGGCCCAGGCCCAGCAGTTTGAAGGTGTGGCTGAAGATGTCGCCGTCGGAGCCGGCCCACTCGTTGGTGATCGCGACCATCGGCCCCCGCGGCGACTCGTCGGGATAGGGCTCGGGCATGCCCCAGCGGGGGAAGTTGTAGCCGAGGCGGCGGCGGGCGAGCTTCTCCAGCAGCAGGGCCGACACATGGCCGCCGCCGTTGAAGCGGACGTCCACGATCAGGCCCTCGCGGTCGTACTCGGTGAGGAAGCCGCGGTGGAACTCGGAGTAGCCCTCCGGGCCCATGTCGGGGATGTGCAGGTAGCCGATCCGGCCGCCGCTGCGCTCGTGGCAGTGGGCCCGGTTGGCCTCCACCCAGTCGCGGTAGCGGCCCGGCTGCTCGTCGCCGATGGCCTTGACGTTGAAGGTCAGCCTGTCCTCCCCGCGCCCGACGGTGAGCTGGACCTCCTCGTCGGCCTGGTTGACCAGCCGCTCGTCAGGGCCGGCCAGGGGCCCGACCGGCTGGCCGTTGATGGCCAGCACGGTGTCGCCGGGCCGTACGTCCACCCCGAGGCGGTTGAGCGGCGAGGTGGCGCCGGGGTCCCAGCGGTCCCCGCTGACGATCCGGGCGATCCGGTAGTGGCCGTCCTCGAAGGACCAGTCGACGCCGAGCTTGCCCTGCCGGTAGTGCGGCCGGGACCGGTAGGCGCCGCCGCTCTCGTAGGCGTGGGAGGTGCCGAGCTCGCCGAGCAGCTCCCACAGCAGGTCGGAGAACTCCCCCCGGGTGGTGACCCGGTCCACCAGAGGGAGATAGCGCTGGTAGACGCCCTCCCAGTCGATCCCGGCCATGTCCTGGGTCCAGAAGTTCTCCCGCTGCAGCCGCCAGGCCTCGCGGAACATCTGCCGCCACTCGGCCTCCGGGCGGATGGATACCTTGACCCGTGACAGGTCGACCCATCCGCCGGCCCGGCCCGGCGTGTCGTCGTCCTCGGGCGCCTCGCTCGCCTTGATCACCCGTAGCCGCTTGCCCGACTGGTAGAGCAGGGTGGCGCCGTCGCGGCCGAGCTGGAACTCCGAGACGTCCCCGACCAGGGTCTCCTGCTTCTGGTCGGCGAAGTCGTAGACCTGCAGCGTGCCGTCGGAGGAGTCGGCGTAGTCGTCGCCGAGGCTGCCCTCGACGGGGAAGGTCAGGTAGACGGCCTTGCCCTTGATCCCGGCGATGCGGTCGTAGCGCCCCTCGGGGACGGGGAAGACGACGACGCGGTCCTGTATGCCCTCCAGGTCGATGACCACCTCGATCTCTTCTTCGTCGTCGTCGTCCTCGTCGTCGTCCTTGAGCGGCCGGGGCTCGGGGACGAAGGGGGAGCCGACGTCGGCGCGGAGCCCGATGGCGTAGGGGCGGGAGCCGAGGGGAAAGCCCAGGTCGAACTGGAGCTCGTCGTAGACCGGGTTGAAGACCCGCTGGCCGATGAAGTATAGGTAGTCGCCACCCGGGTCGAAGGCGGGGCAGGTGTCCCACAGCACCGGGCGGGTGGCGGTGAAGGTCTCGCCGGTCTCGGCCCGGCACAGCTTGACGGCCATGGTCTGCGCGGTCTCCCGGCAGGCGTAGGCGAGCCAGCGGCCGTCGGGCGACCAGGCGAGGTCCTCGATCGCGCCGAACCTGCTGGAGTCGATCACCGTGCTCCCGGCGCCGGCCGCCGTGCCCCCGGTGAGGTCGATCATGAGCAGTTCGTTGCGGTGGTTGGCGATCGCGACCCGGTCCTCCTTGGGGGAGACCTCCAGCGCGGTGACGCGCCCGGTGTCGAGATGGCCGAGCCCGACCGGCTCGGCGCCGCCGTCGGCGGTGAGCACGGTCAGCACCTCGCGGTCGCCGTCGTCGCTGGCCGCCGCGATGAGCCGCTCGCCGTCGTTCAGCCAGGTCAGCAGGCGGTAGCGGACACCGTAGGGCGCGCCGTGCTGGCGGACCGGGCCCTCCCAGGCGGCGAAGGAGAACGCCTTGCCCCGGGTGGTGATGGCCAGGCCGCTGCCGTCCGGGCTGAGCGTCGCGCTGTCGAGGAAGTCCTCGGCCGGGGCGAAGCGGCGGTTGCGCTGGGTGCGGGAGCTGCGCAGGCAGACCCCGATGTGGTGGGACTCCCCGTCCTCGACCAGGTAGAGCTCGGCCCCGGCGTGGTAGACCAGCCGGTGGCCGTCGCCGGAGAGGTTGCGGGCGTAGTAGTCGGCGTGGTCGGAGTGCCTGCGCAGGTCGCCGCCGTCGGCGGTGCAGGAGTAGACGTTGCCGACGCCCTCGTGGTCGGAGATGAAGTAGACCCGGTCCCCGGCCCAGCAGGGCGAGGCCAGGTTGCCCGGCAGGGCGATGAGCCGCCGGAACCGCTCGGCGCCGATCCACAGGTCGCCCACGGTGCCGCCCCGGTAGCGCTTCCAGCGGGCGGGGTCGGCGGTGTTGCGGCCGAGCACGATCTGCGGGCCGTAGGAGATGGAGTTGGCCGGGCCGTACGGCAGGCGCTCGGGGATCCCGTCCGGCTGGACGCGGTGCAGCCACTTCTGGCCCTCGAAGGGCTGGGCCTCGTCGCTGGCGTACAGGATGGCGCCGTCGGGGTCCCAGCCGGTGACGGTGGAGCGGGCCCCGTGGTAGGTGACCCGCCGGGCCGCCCCGCCGTCGGCGGGCATCACGTAGACCTCTTCCGGGCCCTCCTCGCGTCCGGCGAAGGCGAGCTGGTCGCCGTGCGGGGAGAAGCGGGGGTAACCTGCCTCGGCCACCCCGGCGGTCAGCCGGAAGGCCCGCCCGCCGGTGGCGGGCACCATCCACAGATCGTCCTCGGCGGCGAAGACGACCGTCTCGCCGAGGATCGTCGGGAATCGCAGGTAGGCGGACATCATGTCACTCCATGATCGGGTGACCGGGGGGGTGTGCTCCGGTCGCCCGATCATGATTTCACGGTTGCGGGCACCCGGTCCGTTCCGAGCACCTTGACCGGTTTATGGGTTTTCGGAGCGTTTATCCTTCCGTTTGGCCTGCTTGGCCGTGCGCACCGCCTTGATCGCGGCCTTCTTCTGCTTGCCCGAGGCTTTGGCGGATTTCTTCTTGGCGTCTGCCACGGTCCCCCCAATTGCTAAGTCAGACAATAAGCCTGTTTATTCGTATCAGGGTGGTTAGTACCCTTTAGGGGATTAACCACCCGTCCTCCGCGACGGGTGAGCCGCACCGCCGGGCAGGCGGGAGCGGGGATGCCCGGGGGGATGGGGTGCACTCAAAGCCTGGCTGGAATGCTTGTGACATGCGGATACGCATCGTCGAAGCCGCCTGGGCGCCGTGCGGGGCGGTGGCCGGGGGCTCTGTGACGGCCCGGGCGGCCGATGGTGGCTAGGTGGCGGCGGCTGCTGCGCTCGGTGCGCGGCCGGGCCGTGAGCGTCAACATGGCGATCACGGCGGTGATCCTCGGGCTGACCTTCGCGGTGCTGGTGGCCCACATGCGCGACGACGCGGGAGACCGGGCCACCGCGGAGGCGGCGCAGGCCGCGCGCATGACCGGCGTGCACCTCTACAGGAACCCGGCGCCGGATCCGATCCCCACCGGGCCGGGCGGGGTGTCCCTGATCCAGGTGGTCAGGCCGGGTGACGGCCGGGTCATCGCGGCCGGCGCCGAGTTGGCGGGCGCCCCGCGGATCTCCCACCTCGTCCCCGTCGCCGGCGACAGCCGGGTGGACGGCGAGCTGTGCGGCCCCTACCTCACCCCCTGCGGCAAGCTCGTCGGAGTGCTCATCAGGACCGCCTACTACGGAGAGGTGCTGATCTACGCGGCGGCGCCGGTGCCCTACTTCACGGGATGGATCCTGCCGTCGGCCCTGGCACTGCTGCTGCTGTTCGTCCTCCTGTGCGGCATCGTGGGCACCTGGCGGACCGTGGGCCGGGCCCTGCGCCCGGTCGAGGCGATCAGGGCCGAGACCGCCGAGATCACCGCGACGGGCCTGGGCCGGAGGGTCCCGGTGCCGGACACCGGCGACGAGGTGGCGGCGCTGGCCAAGACGATGAACTCCACGCTCGACCGCCTCCAGCACGCCGTGGAGAACCAGCGGCGGTTCGTCTCCGACGCCTCCCACGACCTGCGCAGCCCCATCACCGGGCTGCGCACCCGGCTGGAGGTGGCCCTGGGCGCTCCCGGCGAGGAACCCTGGGAGAAGACCGCGCGTGCGGCGCTGAACGATGTCGAGCGCCTGCAGGAGGTCGTCGGCGACCTGCTGGAGCTCGCCAGACTCGACGCCGGGGCGCTCTCGGACCGGGTGGAGCCGCTCGACCTCGGCCGGTTCGTCGAGGAGGAGGTCGCCTGCCGTCGCGGACACGTGCCGATCAGGATCGAGCGGGCGGACGGGGTGGTCGTGCGCGCCGACCGCCTCAAGATGGCGAGGTTGCTGACCAATCTGCTGGCCAACGCCGAGCGGCACGCGGACCGGGAGATCGTCGTGAGGGTCTGCGCGGAGGAGGGGGAGGCGGTCCTGGAGGTGATCGACGACGGCGACGGGATCGCGCCGGCCGACCGGGAGCGGGTGTTCGACAGGTTCACCCGTCTGGACGCCTCCCGCAACAGGGACGCCGGAGGGAGCGGTCTGGGGCTGGCGATCTCCAAGGGGATCGCGTCGGCCTACGGCGGGCGCCTGTACGTCGCCGACAGCCCGCGAGGGGCCCGGTTCGTGTTACGGCTCGCGCTGGCCGGGACCCGAGGCGGCGGCCTGGGCGCACCGGAGGCGACCGCCTAGCGGACGCCCCGCCGGGCGCGGCCGGACGCTCCGCCGTGCCTGGCCGGACGCTCCGCTGTGCCTGGCCGGACGCCCCGCGGGGACGGCCACGCCGGGGCAGGTGGCGGGCGCGGAAAGAAGCGGTAAATCGCAGGGCTCGGAATGGATAACGATCTTCACGATTGGGCAGGAAACCCGCACACGCCTTGCGTTCCGGGGAGGTACGGCATGGCCTGGTCGCAGGACGAGGAGCGACTACTGCTGCAGATCGAGCGGCACCTCATCGACGAGGACCCGCGGCTGGCGGCACGGCTCGAGTCGTTCAACGAGCGTGTCCAGCGCAAGGAGCACGGCCGCCGCAGGCGTGACGCGAAGAAGGACAGGGGGTCCGGCCGGGCCCCCCGCCGTTCGACGGTCATCATCATGGTCAGCTGGGTGCTGATCGCGACCTTGATCACCACCCTGCTCGTCCTGGTCCTGCGGCACGAGGCCGCCGCGCTCCCGCTGTAGCGCTCCCGCCCGGCGGTGCGACGGCAGGGCGGGCCGCCGTGGGGCCTCAGCCCAGAGCGCGCAGGAAGTCCGCGGCCACCGGGGCGGCGACCGCGCCACCGCCCGAGCCCTCCTCCACGATGACCGCGAAGGCCAGGTCGCCCCGGAAGCCCATGAACCAGGCGTGGGTCTTCAGCGCGTCCTGCGCGCCGTACTCGGCGGTGCCGGTCTTGCCGCGGGTGCCGGACGGCAGGCCCGCGTCCTTGGCGGTGCCCTTGGTGACCACCGCGGACATCATCTGGTGCATCGGGGACGTGACGCCCTCCGGGAGCTCCTGCGGCTCGGCCTTCTGCTCCATGGAGGGGACCAGCGTCGGCGGGCGCCAGGTGCCGTCGGCCAGCGCGGCGGCAACCGAGGCCATCAGCAGCGGGCTGGCGGTGATCCGGTCCTGGCCGAAGGACTGCGCGGCGAGCTCGGCGTCGTTGCGGGCCTTGGGGATGCTGCCCTTCGCCGCCGGGACGCCGATGCCGAGCGGCTTGTTGAAGCCGAACAGCTCCGCGGTGCTCAGCAGCTTGTCGGCGCTCAGCCGCTGCCGGGCCAGCGGGGCGAAGGTGGTGTTGCAGGAGTAGGCGAAGGAGTCGGAGAAGGTCACCGAGCCGTATCCGGCGTGGTGGGAGTTGCGGATCGGCAGGCCGCCGACGTTGACGTCCTTGGGGCAGGTGGTCCGCTCGCCGGGGGTCATCCCCTCGGCCAGCAGGCCGACGGCGGTGATGGCCTTGAAGGTCGAGCCGGGAGGGTAGGCGCCGTCCAGGGCGCGGTTGAAACCACCCTGGTTGTTCACCACGGCGAGGATCTCGCCGGAGGACGGCTTGATCGCGACCAGCGAGGCGGTCTGCTTCAGGTCGCGCACCGCGTCGGCGGCGGCCCGCTGGACCCGCAGGTCCAGGCTGGTCTCCACGGCCTCGCCGCTCTCTCCCTCGATCTTGCCCAGGGACTTGACGGTCTTCTTGTCGGCGCCGACGAGCTGGATCTCGGTGGTGGGGCTGCCAGCCAGGCGCTGCTGGAAGGTCTCCTGCAACCCGCCCCGGCCGATCGCGTCACCCACCTTGTAGGAGGAGCCGAGCGCCTTGACGTCCTTGGCGGTGGCCTTGTCGAGATAGCCGACGAGCTGCTGCACCGAGCCGCCCGCGTCGCCGCCGTCGATGCGCTCGCCGCCGGCGGCGACGATCCCCGCCCGCGCGGGCCATTTGGTCTTCAGCGCGAACGTGCCGCCGTCGGTCAGGTCGGGGTGGACGGCCTTCGGGGACCACTTGACCCGCCAGTTGCGGTCGACGACGGCCAGGTCGAGGACGCCGGAGTAACTCCACTCGCCGATGTTCTTCAGCTTCAGCGTGGCGGTGTAGGTGGCCTGGCCGGTGTCGTCGCCGGTCTCGCGCACCGAGTCGAGCCGCACCGTGGTGGCCTCGACCGCCAGGCTCTTGCGCATGTCCTCGTACGGCCGGCCGAAGGCGGGGTCGGCCACGCCGAGTTCGGCGCGCATGGCGGCCAGGTCGGCGCGCTGCCACGCCTGGGTGAAACGTTGGGCGGTCTCCAGGGGGGTCCCCCGGGTGTGCAGGAACCACCAGGCCCCGCCCCCGGCGGCCCCCGCCACCAGTACGGCCGTCACCGATGTGATCGCGATCGTCCTACCACGTGGCACCTGACTACCCCCAGTCTTTTAGTCCAAGGGCGCAGCCTAGCGCGGCCCCCGCGGCGCACTCCGGAAAATGATCATTTGGCCTGGCCGCGGGCGGGGGTGTAGCTCGGCACGTACTCCTGCCCGGACAGGTCCCGGATCGCCGCCATGATCTCGTCGGTGACCCGGCGCCGGTCGCGCGCGCTGGTCTCCGAGCCGGTGAACGTCATCGGCTTGCCGATCCGCACCCCGACCCGGCCCAGCTTGGGCACCGAGGCACCGATCGGGAGCACCTTGTCGGTGCCGGTCATCGCCACCGGTATCACCGGCGCCCCGGTGGCCAGGGCCAGCCAGGAGACCCCGACCTTGCCCCGGTAGAGGCGGCCGTCGGGGGAGCGGGTGCCCTCCGGGTAGATCCCGAACAGCTCGCCGTCCTTGAGCACCCGCGCGGCCGTGTCCAGCATGTCCTGGGCCGCGGTGGGGCTCTGCCGGTCGATGCTGAGCTGGCCGGTGGCCCGCATCCACGCCGCGGTGACGGGGTTGCCGGTGAAGTATTCGGCCTTGGCGACGAAGCGGACCTGGCGCGGCAGCACCAGAGGCAGGAAGGTCGAGTCGAGGACCGACAGGTGGTTGGAGGCCAGGATGGCCGGGCCCGAAGAGGGCACGTGCTCTGCCCCGGTGACCTCGGTGGGCCACAGCAGTTGCAGGAAAGGAGTGCTGACGATCTTGGTCAGGCGATAGAGCACGGGCTCTCCTCATGAGACGGGTTCACCACACTAGGTGGTGGCTCGATGGGCGGCAGGTGTGCGCAGCCGCACAAGCGGAGCCCCCAGCTTTGTAGCCCTCCTCCAAAGTCACGCCCCTTTTCTGGGCGGAGCCGGAGAAACAGAACGCCCCACGGGTGCCGGAGCACCCGTGGGGCGGACGTCTAGTGCCGATGTGGCGGTCGCCTCCTCGGCGAGAGGCACAACACGGCTCCAGCCGAACGGTATTCCGTGAAGGCGGTAATTTGCGGCCCGGGGGACACAAACCACATCGGCACGATTACTCTAACTGACGTCCGCCGGTAGTTATTCCACCCCTGGGCCCCGGCGTGTCGGATGTGGCCGGGCGGTTCGGCCGCCCCGCAGGTCACGGCCCTCCGGTGCGGCCGGCCGCCCGTTTCCGTATGCGCCCGTGGCGCGGTCCCCACGCGGCCGCCGCGGGAGCCGACGACCCGAGGACCCGAGGAGAGGCGCGGTGGAGACCGAACGTCTGATCATGCGCAGGTGGCGGGAGGCCGATCTGGAGCCGTTCGCGGCGATGAACGCCGATCCCGAGGTGATGGAGCACTTCCCCGAGCCGCTGAGCCGTGAGCGGTCCGACGCGATGGTGGAGCGGATCGAGTCGGCGTTCGACGAGCACGGCTACGGGCTCTGGGCGCTGGAGGTGCGTGCCACGGGGGAGTTCATCGGGTTCACCGGGCTGGCGTGGCAGAGGTTCGAGGCGCCCTTCACCCCGGCGCTGGAGGTCGGCTGGCGGCTCGCCCGCTCCGCCTGGGGGCACGGCTACGCCGGCGAGGCGGCCCGGGCGGCGCTCGACCACGGCTTCGGCCCGGCGGGGCAGGAGGAGATCGTCTCCATGACGGCCGTGGTCAACCTGCGCTCCCGGGCGGTGATGGAGCGCCTCGGCATGACCCGGGACCCGGCCGACGACTTCGACCACCCCCGGGTCGCGGCCGGCAGCCCGCTCCGGCCGCACGTGCTCTACCGGATCAGCCGCGACGCCTGGCGATGAGCATCTCGACGCCGTCGAGCACCCGCTCCAGGCCGAACTCGAAGAGCTGCTCGGACGGGACGTAGGCGGCCTGGTAGATCTGGCCCACCGCCCCGCCGACCCTGACCGCCGTCGGGTAGCTGGCCGGGTTGAAGATCTTCTCGAAGACCGGCCGGTGGGCCTGCCACCACTGCTCGTCGGTGACGCCGGTGTCCTGCTCGACCCGCGCGGCCGACACCGCGCCGCGCACGGTGCTGTGCACGTGGCCCAGGACCAGGCTGAGCACGGAGTCCATCTCGATCTCGGTCAGGCCGGTGCCGGCGATCGCGCTCAGCTCGTAGTCGTATTTCGCCATGAGGTTGGGGCCCAGCGGCGGACGCCCGATGTCGACCTGCAGCATCCACGGGTGGCGGCGGCACAGCTCCCAGTTCTCCCGGGCGACGAGCGTGAGCCTGGCCCGCCAGCCCCCGGCGACGTCCTGGGGGCGGGCCGTCTCGCCGTACACGGTGTCGAGCATGACGTCGAGCAGCTCGGCCTTGCCCGGCACGTAGGTGTAGAGGGACATGGTGCCGACCCCGAGCCGCTCGGCGACGCGCCGCATCGACAGCGCGGCCAGCCCCTCGCCGTCGGCGATCTCGATCCCGGCCCGCACGATCCGGTCCACGCTCAGGTCGGGCTTGCCCTTGCGGCTGCTCCGCTCGCTGGTCCGCCAGAGCAGCGCCAGGCTGCGTGCCGGATCCCCCTTGCCGCTGTGTTCCATCGTGGTGAGCCTATCGGTCGCGGCGGCCCGGGGCGGGCAGGGCGATTCCGGTGGGAACGACGATGAAGGCGCGGATCGCGGCTATGACACGGCATACAGGACAGGGCAGGATCGTGTCATGAATGACGGACGAGTGACAGCAGTGAGCCGTAGCGCCACGCACACCTTCACCAAGACCCGCGAGCCGGGTATCCGATTGCTGGCCGGGCTCGGTGTCGAAGGCGACGCGCATCTCGGGGTGACGGTCAAGCACCGCTCCCGGGTGGCCCAGGACCCGACCCAGCCCAACCTGCGCCAGGTCCACCTGATCCAGGCCGAGCTCCACGACGAGCTGGCGGGCGCGGGATTCTCCGTGGCGGCGGGCGAGCTGGGGGAGAACGTCACCACCCGGGGCGTCGACCTGCTCGGGCTCCCGGTGGGGGCGCTGCTGCGGCTGGGGGAGGAGGCGGTGGTCGAGATCACCGGGCTGCGCAACCCGTGCGTGCAGATCGACGTCTTCCAGCCGGGCCTGCTGAAGCAGGTCGTGGGCCGGGGCCCGGCCGGCGAGCTGGTCCGCAGGGCCGGGGTGATGGGCGTAGTGGTGGCCGGCGGCGAGGTGCGGCCCGGTGACGCGATCGAGGTGGAGCTGCCGGCGCCGCCGCACCGGCCGCTGGACCGGGTCTAGTCCGGCGGCCGCGGGTCCCCCCGGCGGCCGGCGCTGTGATTGGGTGGTCGCAATGGACATCTCATCGCGGGCTCAGGCCTATCTCCACGCCTATGACGCACAGCTGCGGGACAGGCCGGTGCCCGGCCGTACGGTCGAGAGGGTCGGGCCGGTGCTGCGGATCGTCTCCGACGGGCACGGGCAGGGCTCCCTGACCTACCGGGACCTGGGCGGGCTGGAGGGCGCGGAGCTGGACGCGTTCATCGCGGCCCAGCGCGACTTCTTCACCGAGATCGGCCGGCCGGTGGAGTGGAAATACCACGGCTACGACCTGCCGGCGGACCTGCCCGTCCGGCTGGCCGCGGCGGGGTTCGAGCCGGAGGAGCGCGAGACCGTCATGGTGGGCGAGGCGGCCGGGCTGGCCACGGTCCCCGTGCCGCCCGAGGGGGTGCGGCTGCGGGAGGCGGCCGACCGGGCCGACCTGGAGCGGATCCGGGAGATGGAGGAGGCGGTCTGGGAGGCCGACCGGGGCTGGCTGCCCGACCTCCTGGAGCGGGACATGGCCGGGCCCGGTGACCGGTGCGCGGTGGTGCTGGCCGAGGCGGGGGAGCGGGTGGTCTGCGCGGCGTGGATGCGCTTCCACGAGGGCACGGACTTCGTCTCGCTGTGGGGCGGCTCGACGCTGAAGGAGTGGCGGGGGCGGGGCGTCTACCGGGCGATGGTGGCCCACCGGGCGGGGCTGGCGGTGGCCCGGGGGTTCCGCCTGGTGCAGGTGGACGCCTCCGAGGACAGCCGGCCGATCCTGGCCAGGCTGGGCCTGGCGGCGGTCGCCACGACGACGCCCTACGTGTGGGTGCCGCCGACCGCCTGACCGGGTGGGACGACGCGTCCGGCGGGCGGTCCGCGGAGGTCGCGCACGCTCCGCACTGCCGAGACTTTCTGGAACGGACTGTTCCATTCTGTTAGAATGGATCTCCGAGGAAGATCTTGAGAAGAGGAGACGCATGCCCGAGGTGCTCAACAGGCGCGCGCTCAACCGAGCCACCCTGGACCGCCAGCTGCTGCTGAGCCGGGCGGAGCTGCCGGCCTTCGAGGCGGTCCGGCACCTGTACGGCATGCAGGCCCAGGCGCCGGACCCGCCCTACATCGGGCTGTGGAGCCGCCTGGCGGCCTTCGGCCACGAGGACCTGTCTCGGCTGCTGCACGAGCGCAAGGTGGTGCGGCTGGCCCTGATGCGCTCCACCATCCACCTGGTCGCCGCGGACGACTGCCTGGCCCTGCGCCCGCTGCTGAGGCCGATGCTGGTGCGGGCGCTGCTGGGCTCGCGCGGCAAGGGGCTGGCCGGGCTCGACCTGGACGAGCTCGCCGCCGCCGGCCGGGCCCTGGTGGAGGAGGGGCCGCTCACCTTCGGCGAGCTCGGGGAGCGGTTGCGGGAGCGGTGGCCGGAGCGCGCGCCGGCCGACCTGGCCAACGCCGTGCGCAACACGGTGGCGCTGGTGCAGGTGCCGCCCCGGGGCATCTGGGGCGTGGGCGGGCAGCCCGCCCACACCAGCGCGGAGGCGTGGCTGGGCCGCCCCCTGGACGGGCGGGCCTCCCTTGAGGAGATGATCCGCCGCTATCTGGCCGCCTACGGCCCCGCGGCGGTGATGGACATCCAGCAGTGGTCGGGCATGACCCGGCTGGCCGAGGTCGTCAAGGGCATGGAGCTGCGGACCTTCGTGACCGAGGAGGGCGCGGAGCTGGTGGACCTGCCCGAGGCGTCCAGGCCCGGTCCCGACACCCCCGCACCGGTGCGCTACCTGTCGGAGTTCGACAACATGCTGCTGTCGTTCAGCGAGCGGACCCGGACCCGGATCATGGCCGACGAGCATCGCGCGAAGGTCTTCACGGTCAACGGCATCATCAAGGCGACCGTGCTGGTGGACGGGTTCGTGCGGGGCAGGTGGAAGGTGGCCCGCAAGCGGGGCGAGGCGGTGCTGGAGGTGGAGCTGTTCCAGCCGGTGACGGCGGAGGAGCGGGCCGCGCTGGAGCGGGAGGGGATGCGCATGCTGGACTTCGTCGCCGGGTCCGCGGCGGTCCGGGACGTCCGGTTCGGCTGACGGCGCCGGGCCGCCGGGGCCGTGGTCAGGCCTCCGCCGCCGGGCGTGCCTCCTGAAAGCCGCCCGCGCGCCCGGCGCGGGGCGGGGGGGTCCCACCGCGGGAACGCGGCCCGGCCGGTGGCCGGGCCGCGAAAACACGTTGCGCGGACGGTGAGACGATCCGTATCGTCTGTGCCATGTGCATGTGCTTCGCCCCCTTCATGGGTGGCCTCGTGACGCGTCCCCGCTGTGGCCAGGCTCTGGCCCGCTAGGACGCGCTCCTTCCCCTTTCTCTTTTCTCCGCGTGTCCCCGATGCGTGCGCCCAGGGCCTCCGAGACCTGTTCACCTCGGACCCGAAAGGGCAACAGCTGTGGCGAAATCCTTCGCGCACGGAGACCATTCACACACCCAGAAGCAGGTCAGGAACGTCGGTGGCCGTACCGACCGTGACCGGGCCAGGCGTGTCCTCTCGCAGAACTTCCTGATCGATCCGCACGCCGTGCACCGGGTGGTCCAGGCCGCCGGGCCGCACGGGCTGGTCCTGGAGCCGGGTGCGGGAGAGGGCGTCCTCACCCGCGCGCTGACCGCGACCTGTAAGAAGATCGTCGCCTATGAGATCGACCCGCGGCTGGCGGGCAGGCTCGCCGGAAGCGTCCGCGGCGAGGACGCGGTCAAGGTGGTCAGAGGAGACTTCCTGAGGGCCCGCGCCCCCCGGGAGCCGTTCGCGGTCGTCGGGAACATCCCCTACGCGATCACTTCCAAGATCGTGTCCTGGTGCCTGGCCGCGCCCGCGCTGACCTCGGCGACGCTCGTCACCCAGTTGGAGTACGCGCGCAAGCGCACCGGAGACTTCGGCCGGTGGAGCCTGCTGACCGTGCTGACCTGGCCGGAGTACTCCTGGCGGCTGCTGGGACGCATCGGCAGGGAGAGCTTCCGCCCGGTGCCGCAGGTCGACTCGGCGATCCTGGGCGTCGAGCGGCGGCCCGAGGCCCTGCTGCCCGGGGAGGCGTCGGCCGCCTACCGGGCGTTCGTCGAGTACGGCTTCGCCGGGGTGGGCGGCTCGCTGCACGCCTCGCTGAGGCTGCGCCATCCGGCCCGCCGGGTGGACGCCGCGTTCGAGGCCGCGGGAGTGCGGCCCGACACGGTGGTGGCGTTCGTCCACCCCGAGCAGTGGCTGACCCTGTTCGGCCACCTCCACCCCGTGGGGTGACGGTGGCCGCACCGACGGTGCGGCAGTGTCCGGGGCCGGTCCGCGAGGGCCGGCCCCGGACACGGCTCACGCCGGATCGGGCAGGCGGGTGAGCACGGTGTTGTGGACCCGCTGAAAGATCACCGAGGTGCGGAAGCCGGAGATCTCACGGCGCTGGCTGAGCTGGTCCAGCAGGAAGGCGTGCAGGTGGTCCAGGTCCTGCACGGCGACGTGCAGCAGGAAGTCGTCGCCGCCGGCCAGGACGAAGACGCTCAGCACCTCGGGCAGGGCGCCGACCGAGTCCTTGAAGGTCTCGATGACGGCCCGGCTCAGCGGGCGCACCTGGACCGAGACCATGGCCTGCACGCCGCGGTTGAGCGCGGCGTGGTCGATGTCGGCGTGGTAGCCCCGGATCACGCCGCGCCGGGTGAGCGTGCGGACCCGTTCCAGGCAGGTGGAGGGGGCGACCCCGAGCTTACGGGCCAGTTCCCGGTTCGACTGCCGCGCATCTGTCTGCAGAAGTCGGATGATCTCCGTATCAAGTTCGTCCATGGCCGGGATAATGGCACTCGTCCCAGTCAAACGTGCGCCTGATAGCAAGATTTGACGGCTACATGGCTACTTTGTCCCTTGCTGAGCCGTCCGTTTGAAGGAGCACGAAGCTGGAGCTGACGGCCACGCTGGTCCTGGTGATCCGCGAGGGTTGAGCCGGCGCTGGCGGTGACAGCCGCCGCCGACGACGTCGACCACGTCGCGGTGGCCGTTCTCGGCCCCGCGACCGGGTCACCGCGCTGACCGAACGGCTGCCGCTGCACGGTGGCACAGCTGTACGGAGGCGTAGCTGCGCGGCGGCACAGGCGGCGGATACCGTCTTTCGGCGGGAATCTACACTTCTGGGGTGATCGCCTCCGCTCTCGCCTTCATGCTCGTCGCGTTGATCCTCACCGTCTCTCCCGGGCCGGACACCGTGATCGTGCTCCGCACCACGATCTCCTCGGGCCGCAGAGCCGCCTTCCTCGCCGGGCTGGGGGTCACCCTCGGCTGCTACACCTGGGGGGTGGCCACCGCGCTCGGCCTGACCGCGCTGCTGGCCGCCTCCGACATCGCCTACACCGCCGTGCGGATCGCCGGCGTCGCCTACCTGGTCTGGCTCGGGGTGCGCGCGCTCTGGAACGCCCGCCGTCCCACCGGCCCGGACGGATCCGCCGGCCCGGACGGCCTCGCGGACGGGCTCCCCGGTGCTCCCGCCCGGGCTCTGGCGCTCATGCGGACCGGGTTCGTGACCAACCTGCTCAACCCCAAGGTGGGGGTCATCTACATGACCCTGCTGCCGCAGTTCATCCCCGCGGACGTCCCCGTGCTGCCCGCGACCCTGCTCCTGGTCACCCTGCACAACCTGCTGGGCATGGTGTGGTTCGCGTCCGTGGTCCTCGCCGCGAGCCTCATGCGGCGCGGCCTCACCCGGCCGGCCGTCCGCCGTCGCATGGAGCAGCTGACCGGAGTGGTGTTCATCGGCTTCGGCGTCCGCCTGGCGGCCGAGTCCGGCTGACGTGCGGCCGGCGGCGGCCTACCACTGCCGGCCCGTCCCGATGTCGGCGAGGTGCGGGGCCGACAGGTGGAGCACCTCGTAGCGGGTGTCGGCCGTCTCCGGGGCGGCGTGCTCCCAGAGGGTGAAGTGGACCAGCTCCCAGCTCCGGGGGTCGACCGCCAGGGCGCCGGTGTGCACGCCCTCGGCGCGGGCCTGCCGCCGGAGCTCGCCCAGCGCCCGCTCCACCGCCGGGGCCGGGTCGGCGCCGGCCGGGATCGGCTCGGTGCGGCGGGTGGCCGCGCGGGGGACGGCCCTGTGCGCGGGACCCCGTTCCAGGGCGACACCCGTCCAGTGCCGGACTTCGGGGCGGCCGAAGTCGTCGACGATCCCCCCGAATCCGGCGCCGCCCCACAGGAAGCGGTTCATCCCGCCGATCCCGGCCCACAGGTAGAACGGGGCGTACTGGTTGACCGACGAGCCGCCGCTGCCGCGTTCGCGGATGACGAACGCCTTGAGCCCGAGCCCGGGGAAGGCGTCGAGGGCCGAGCCTCTCGTCGCCACCCGGCGGCGGATGACGTCCATGTCGTAGTCGGCGGGCAGCGTGATCTCGTACTGCATGGCGTACATGGGAGAGGACCTCTCCTGCGGGGCCGTCAGGCGGCCGTGGTGCGGGCGGTGAGCAGGCCGAGCACACCGTTGACGGCCCGGTCGAACGGCTCGGCCGAGCCGGCGGCCCTGGCCAGGACGTAGCCGCCCTGCAGCACGGCGACGATCGTGGCCGCGGTGTCGTCCGGATCGAGGCCGGCGGCGAGTCCGTCCCGGGGCCGGTCCTCGGCGAGGATCCCCGCCAGCCGGCCGCGCAGCCACGCGAAGGTCTCCTCCAGCGGCTGCCGCAGGCTCGGGCTGGCGACGACCTCGGGATCCTGCGTCAGTCGCCCGATCGGGCAGCCGCGCAGCACGTCCCGCTCCCGCCGCAGATAGGCCGAGATCCGCTCGACCGCGGTCCCGGGGCCGGACAGCTGTGCCTCGGCCGTGGCGCGCATCTCCTCGGCGGTGCGCCGTACGGCCGCCAGCGCGAGGTCGGGCTTGCCGGAGAAGTGGTGGTACATGCTGCCTTGGCCGGCACCCGCCCGCTGCTGGATCGCCTTGGGGCTGGTGCCGACGTAGCCCCGTTCCCAGAGCAGTTCTCGGGTGCTCTCGATCAGACGTTCCGGAGTGCTCATGCCATGACTGTACATACTAGTAGGTACAGTCTCAAGCGCCCCGGCGGCGACCGGGTCCCCGCGCCGCCGGAGAGGCGGGAGCGCCGGAAACTTTTACGGCGCGCAGGGGTTACCCGGCGCCGGAGGTGATCAGGGAGACCCTTGGGAGTGCTGGTGGAGGGCCGATGTCATGAACAGGTACGTCGAACTGGCCGCGGTCTGGAAGGTCATGGTGACCGGGGTCGGCGGTGGCGTGGGCCTGGTCGCGATCTACGCGCTCGGCCTCGCGGAGCTGTCGGCCGGCCTCGGAAGAGGCGGGCCTGGCGACCGGCGGCCGCTCCCCCTTCTCCTCGCCGGGGTGTGCTTCCTGATCGTCGTCGCGGGGGTCGGCCTCGGGCTGTACACGCTGCTGGCGAGGTGAGCCCGCGGCCGGTGGGACCCTCGTGCGTGAAGGGCCGGGCCGTGCGGGGGTGGGCCGGATGCGCCCGGCCGGCTCGGTCGCGGGGCCGGCTCAGTCGCGGGTGAGCTCCTCGACGACCAGGCCGGTGCCGATCCCCAGGAGCCAGACGTCCTTGGCGACGCTGAGCCCTTCTTGGGTGGGACGCAGGCTGCCCTCCTGCCGCAGGCCCGGCGTCCGCAGGTAGAGGCCGACCAGGCCGCCGGCGAAGGCGGTGAGCGCGGCGCCCGCCAGCAGCGACGGCACCAGCGGGACCAGCAGCGCCGTGCCGACGGCGATCTGCCCCTTGGCGAGCCACCGGGTGAACTGCTCGGGGTCCATGCCCTTCAGGAAGGGGTAGGCCGTCGCCGCCATCCCGTGGATGTGGGCCGCGCTGTCCTTGTAGGAGTCCGCCAGGGTCAGCCCCGAGTTCAGGATGAAGGCGCCGGCGGCGAGCCGGACCGGGAACTGATGGGGACGGGTCAGGATCCGCATGAGTCCTCGCAGTGGTCGACGGGGCAGAAAGCATGCTCTTTCCCCAGTTCTCACAGGTCATCCGCTTATTGATCGTTTCTTGAACCTCGCGGGGCCTTCCATGGCCTTCCGGGCCCGGGAGAAGGGGCGGCTGTGGTGCCGGTGGGGAGGAGTCTCGGAGGGCCTCGGAGGGAGGGGCCTTCAGGACGGGGTCTGCGGGAGAGCACGCCCGCCCGCCTGTCCGGCTGGCCCGTTCCTGGCTGATCCACCCCTGGCCGCCGCCCGGCCGGCCGTACCCGTGCGCCGGGCCCCGCCGCTCCCGCCCGACCTCGCCGGAGGCGCGGACCGGACCCCAACTTGCAGAGGACACTCTGCCAACACCACTATGCAGAGGACCCTCTGCAAGTTATGGTGGCGGGCATGATCGACGACCCTGGCCCCGCGGCCGGAGCCTCCCGGCCCGTCCGGACAATCGACGCCCGCAGCCTGCGCGGGCTGGCGCACCCACTGCGCATGCAGCTACTGGAGCTGCTGAGGCTCGACGGTCCCGCGACCTCCGCGGTCCTGTCCGAGCGGCTGGGGGAGAAGACCGGGACCGTCAGCTGGCACCTGCGCCACCTCGCCGAGCACGGCTTCATCGAGGAGGAGGCCGGACGCGGCACCAGGCGCGAGCGCTGGTGGCGGGTGGCGAGGGACCGGACGGTGCTCAACACCGCCGAGTTCCGCGACGACCCCGACACCCGGGGCGCGCTCTCTGTCTACCTGCACGAACTGGTGAGCCAGCACTTCAGCCGGGTCGTCGACTCCCTCACCGAGGACTGGGACGACCGGTGGCGCGACGCCCGGACCGTCTCCGCCTGGAGTGAACTGCGGATGACGCCGGCTCAGCTCGCCGCGCTGAACGAGGAGCTGACCGCCGTCGTCGAGCGGTGCCTCCCGGACCCGGACGCCGAGCCCGATCCGGACGCGCTCCCCGTCATCGTGCAGCTCCAGTCCTTTCCCCGCAGGGAGCGTGGCGGCGCGTGAGCCAGGACACGCGTGGCGGCCTGCTGCGCCGCCACCGCGACTTCCGGCTGCTGTGGTGCGGCGAGGTCGCGGGCAAGTTCGGCGCCTCCGTGACGGGGGTGGCGATGCCGCTGGTCGCCGTCTCCGTCCTGCACGCCGGCACCTTCGAGGTCGGCATGCTGACCGCCGCCGCCTGGCTGCCCTGGCTCCTCGTCGCCCTGCCGGCCGGGGTCTGGGTGGACCGGCTGCGCCGCAGACCGATCATGCTGACCGCCGCGGCCGTCTCCTTCCTGCTGTTCGCCTGCGTCCCGGTCGCGGCGTGGTCCGGCGTCCTGAGCATCGGGCTGCTTGTGGCCGTCGCCCTGCTGGCGGGCACGGCGGCGGTGTTCTTCCAGACCGCCTACAGCGCCTATCTCCCCTCCATCCTGGAGCCCGGCGACCAGTCCGAAGGCAATGCCAAGCTGCACGGGAGCGCCTCGGCCGCGCAGATCGCCGGGCTCGGGGCGGGCGGCCTGGTCGCGCAGCTGGCCGGGGCGGTGAACGGGCTGACCGCCAACGCCGCGACGTTCCTGGTGTCCCTGCTCTGCCTGGCCGGCATCCGGCACCGCGAGCCGCGCCCGGCCAGGACGGAACGGCGGCCCAGAGCGCTGGCCAGGGAGATCGGCGAGGGGCTGCGCCTGGTCGCCGGGGATCCCTGGTTCCGGACGCTGACGCTCTTCGGGGCCACCTCCAACCTCGCCCTGATGGGCTACCAGTCGATCCAGGTGGTCTTCCTGGTCCGGGACGTCGGCCTGGCCCCCGGGACCGTCGGCGGGTTGATCGCGGCCGCCGGCGCCGGCGGCGTCGCCGGGGCCTTCGCCGCCCGCCGGGCCGCCGTGAGGATCGGCACCGCCCGTGCGACGCTGCTGTTCGAGCAGGGGTTGGCCGTCTTCGCCCTGCTCATCCCGCTCACCTTCGACGGGGCCGGTCTGCTGCTGTACGTCGTCGGCGGCTTCTGCGTCTCCGCCGGCGTGGTGGCCGGCAACGTCATCAAGGCGAGCTTCCAGCAGAGCTACTGCCCGCCCGGACTGCTCGGCCGGCTCACCGCGAGCACCGCGTTCCTCAACTACGGGACCATCCCGCTCGGCGCGCTGCTCGGCGGCACGCTCGGCACCGTCCTGGGGGACCGCCCGGCGATGTGGGTGATGACGGCGGGGGTCCCGCTGGCCGGGCTGATCCTGTGGTTCTCGCCGATCCGCCGCCACCGCGACCTGCCGGCCTCGCCCCGGCAGGCCGCCGCGCCCCCGGCGCCGGGGGAGGGGCCCC
>NZ_JBSFPS010000045.1:0-44635 GCF_053588315.1 Streptosporangium sp. NPDC003464
GGGTAGGCAATCCGGCCGCGCAGGGCCATCGTGCATGGGTCGACAAGCCAGTGGCGGGGGTCGTCCGCGTGGTACTCGGGGGCTGCCGATGCTGGCGCTCGGCGTCGACGTCTCCTTCAGCGCGCTCACCGAATACGTGCTGCGCGCCCTGATCGACGAGTTCGGCTCCGCCCCGAGCCGGCCGTACGGCTCCCGCAGGAGGCTGGCCAGCACGCTCGTGGACGGCGGGAGCCTGAGCAAGGTCGTCACCACGGTGGCGGGGGAGCTGGACGTGCCCTGCTGGGTGATGTCGGCGACCGGCCGGGTGGTCGTGGGCTCGCAGCCGCTGCCGGCCGGGGCGGGCGGGCGGCTGGCGCACGCGTTCCTGTCGGCGCGCTTCCTGCCCGGTACGGCGGCGCAGGCCGACGGCACGGTGCTGTCGGTGTTCCCGGTCAGCAAGGGGGCGCCGCACCGGATCGCCAACTGGTTCCTGGCCTACGCCGGGGAGCAGGTGCGGGCGGGCGGCGAGCACGAGGACCTGATCGTGGAGCTGGCCGCGCTGGTGGCCCTGGAGCGCTCCCGGCTGGAGGCGGCGCAGCGGATCGAGCGGCGGGTGCTGGACCAGCTCCTGGGACTGCTCGCCTCCGGCGACGCGAACCTGCCGGGCGTGGTCTCCCGGCTGCACACCCTGCACATCGAGACCGAGCACGGCCTGCTGGCCGTGGCGCTCGCGGTCGAGGGGGCCGACCGGGCCGAGGAGGTGGGCGTCGCCGTGCTCGACGAGCTGCTGCGCCCGCTGGCGCCGGGGGTGGCGACGGCGGTGGGCCGGGAGGCGGTCGCGCTCGTCCCGCTGGCGGGCAACACCGCCGCCGAGCTGACCGCCCACATGCTGGCCGGGGCGGCCACGCTGGAGGCCGGGCTGGGCCAGGCCCGGATCACGATCGGCGTCAGCAGCGTCACCACGGGACCGGCCGCGCTGAGCAGCCTGATCGAGGAGGCCCGGCACGCCCGCACGCTGGCCGAGCTGGGCGAGGGCCGGGTGTCGGCGATCACCGGCGCCGACGTCAGCTCCCACCGCTCGCTGATCGCGGCGATCCCGGGGGAGCTGCGCCGCTCGTTCCGGACGCGGCTGCTGGGGCCGCTGGAGGAGTATGACGCGGCCCACCAGACGGACCTGGTCGAGACGCTGGAGACGTTCCTGGAGGAGTCGGGTTCGTGGGCGGCGACCGCCGACCGGCTCCACGTCCATGTCAACACGTTGCGCTACCGGTTGAAGCGGATCGAGGAGCTGACCGGACGCTCGCTCAACGCCCTGGACGAGCGGGTCGACTTCCTGCTGGCGCTCAGGATGCGCTAGCCGTTCACGGCACGTCCTGAGCGCCCTGAGCGCCCTGAGCGGCGGCGCTCAGGGCGCGGGGGCGGGGAGGTCCCGGGACGTGGGGCCGGAGCCTCAGGGAGCGGCGTAGGCGTCGAGTTCGGCGAGGTAGGCGTCCTTCAGGTGGCGGGGGAGCCAGGTGATCTCGAAGGCGTTCCGCTCCAGCTGGACGAGGTCCTCCCGGGAGAGGTCGAGCGCGTCGGCGAGGGCGATGAGGTTCTCCTGGACGTAGCCGGTGAAGTAGGCCGGGTCGTCGGAGTTGACCGTGACGCGCAGGCCGAGGTCGAGCATCCGGCGGATGGCGTCGGCCTTCATCGAGTCGGTCACGTAGCCGTTGGAGATCGGGCACACGGTCAGGCCGAGGCCCCTGGCCTTGATCGCCTCGACGAGCGCGGGGTCCTCCAGGGCGTTGACGCCGTGGTCGATGCGGTTGACGCCGATCTCCTCGATGGCCTGGCGGATGTGCTCGGTGGAGTTCTCCTGGTCGACGTCGCAGTGCATCGTCAGCAGGTAGCCCTCCTGCCGGGCCCGCTCGTAGACGGCCTTGAACTTGACCGGGGGGTTGCCCTTCTCGTCGGAGTCGAGGCCGACGCCCACGATCCACTCGCGGTAGGGAAGGGACTCCAGCAGCGTCGCCATGGCGTACTCCGCCTGGAAGTCGCGCAGGAAGCACATGATGAGCTGCGCCCTCACCCCGAGCTGGGTCTCGGCGTCGATCAGCGCCCGGCGCAGGCCGCGGATCACGAGGTCGAACGGCACGCCGCGCGAGGTGTGGGCCTGCGGGTCGAAGAAGATCTCCGCGTAGCGGACGTTCTGCGAGGCGGCCTTGCGCAGGTAGGCCATGGCCAGGTCGTAGAAGTCGGGCTCGGTGCGGAGCACGTCCATGCCCTCGTAGTAGATCTTCAGGAACGACGGCAGGTCGTCGAAGGAGTAGGCCGCCTTGATCTCCTCGACGGAGGCGTAGGGGAGCTCGATGCCGTTGCGCCCGGCGAGCTCGAACTTGAGCTCCGGCTCCAGGGTGCCCTCGATGTGCAGGTGGAGCTCACACTTGGGCAGGCCCTCGATGAAATCCGTCATTGTCAGCTCCAGGAGAGGATCGGGTCGATGACCTCAAGTTTGACGCAGTCCACCAGGCCGAGGTCGGTGATGGCGTAGTCGGGGATCGCGGTGATCGACAGGAAGAACAGATACATGAGCGGGGAGGGCAGCGCGCAGCCCAGCTCGCGGGCGAGGTCGTCCAGTCGGCTCTCGGCCTCGGCCATCTCCCCGGCCGGCAGGTCGGAGACGATGCCGCCGACCGGCAGCGGCAGCAACTGCCGGACCTCGCCGTCCACGACGACGGCCTGACCGCCGCCGGCCCCGGCGACCGTGTTGACGGCCAGGGCCATGTCGGAGCGGGAGGCGCCGACGCAGATGATGTTGTTGTCGTCGGGGGCGGCGCTGGTCGCGATGGCGCCCCTGGTGATGCCGTAGCCGCTGACCAGGGCGACCGGCCGGTTGGCGGTCTTGCCGTACCGCTCGACGACCGTGATGTAGAGCGCGTCCTGCTCCACGGACGGCTCCACGATCCCGCCGGAGACCGGGAGCGTGACGTCGTGCCGCTTGCGCACGAACACCTGCTCGGGGGTCATCCTCATGGTCAGCGCGGTGACCTCGGTGGCGCCCTCGGGGGCGCGCAGCACGATGTCGCCGGCGGTCAGCTCGGGGACGGGGAAGGGCCGCACCTCGCCACGGGAGGGGGGCGTGGAGGGAGTGATCATCGCGCCGTCCCTGGCGACCAGGGCGCCGCCCGCCACGACCTCGCGCACCCGGAAGTCCGCCAGGTCGTCCACGATCAGCACGTCGGCGTACCGGCCGGGGGCGATGCTGCCGACCAGGTGGTCGATCCGGTACATCTCCGCGCAGTTGACCGTGGCCATCTGGATCGCGGTCACCGGGTCCACGCCCGCCTTGACCGCCATCCGGACCAGCTTGTCCAGGTGGCCCCCGGCGAGCACGTCGGCGGCGTGCACGTCGTCGGTGCAGAAGGCCACCCGGCGCGCGCCGACCTGGGAGACGACCTTGATGTTCTCCTCCAGGAAGTGGGCGACGCTCGACTCGCGCACGATGGCGTAGATGCCCCGGCGGAGCTTGTCGAGCGTCTCCTCGGCGGAGTAGGACTCGTGGTCCAGGCGGATCCCGGCGGCGGCCAGGCCGCTGATGCGGCGCGGGTCCGACAGCGGGGCGCAGCCGAAGACCGGCAGCCGGTGCCGCTCGGCCAGGTCGAGCGCCTCCATGACGGCCTCGTCGCCGTGCTCGACGAACTCCTGCACGGTCTCCCAGATGCCGACGCACTCGGGCCATTCGTGGGCCTGGCGGTGCTCGGCCGGGCCGAAGGTGTGCCCGACGGTCGACTCCGGGACGGTGTAGGGGGCCTTGGCGGGCGCGCCCCACCAGACGCGCATGCCGGTCCGGGCGGCCTCGTCCAGGAAGCCCCGCACGCCGGGCAGGCCGTCCACCACGAGGATCTGGTCCAGGCCGGAGACGACGCTGGTGGTGCCGTAGGGGACGACCAGGTCGGCGAAGCTCGTCACCGAGAGCTTGCTGCACTCGATGTGCAGGTGGCCGTCGATCAGGCCGGGGACGAGATAGCCGCCCGCGGCGTCGATGATCTCCGTCTCCGGGCCCCGGGGGAGGTCGGGGCCGACGGCGGCGACGCGGGTGCCGCTGATGCCGATCTCGGCGGGGTAGGTCTCGCCGGTCAGCACGTTGACGAGGACGCCGTTGGTGATGATCGTGTCGGCGGGACGCCGCCCGTAGGCGACGTCGAGCAGGGTGCGGTCGACCATTTTCGCGGTGATGCCTTTCGGATCGGATCGGGTCAGGCGGCGACGGGGACGGGGACGGGGCGGCGGTCGAGCGCGGCGTACACCAGGCCCGCCACGAGGAAGCCCGCGAAGATGCTGAAGTCGGAGCCGCCGGTGGCCTGGGAGAGCGGCCCGGTGAAGGCCGTGGAGTTGATCCAGAGCGCCGCCGCGACCATGCCCGTGACCTGCGCGGCGATGCCGTTCCAGCGGATGCCGCCGCTGCCGTGGTACGGCCCGCCGTCGGCGAACAGGCCCTCGGCGTCGTAGCGGCCCCGGCGCCGCAGCCAGTCGGTCAGGTAGATGCCCGCCCAGGGGGCCAGCCAGATGATCAGCAGGCCGAGGAAGGTGTTGAGCATCGTGTTGAAGGAGTCGGAGAACACCGCCACGCAGGTGATCGCGACACAGATCACCAGGTCGAGCACGACCGCGACGGACCGGCTCAGCCTGATCCCGGAGGCCTGCAGGTTCAGGCCGGAGGAGTAGAGGTCGGTGGTGTTGACCGCGAACAGCGTGACGATCGCCAGCAGCAGGTAGGGCACCACGAACCAGGACGGCAGCGCGCCGGGCAGGCCGGAGACCGGGTCGCCGGCGTCCTTGACCACGGTGGCGACGGCCGCGCCGAGCGTCATCAGCAGGATGTACGGCACGAGCCCGCCGAGCGTCGCGTAGCCGAAGACGGCCTTCTTGCTGGAGCCCGCCGGCAGGTAGCGCGAGTAGTCGCTGCCCAGCGGGGCCCACGACAGCCCGCCGGCCGACATCACCAGCGCCACCGCGATGGTGAACGTGGCGAAGTCGGCGCCGTCGCCCGGGGCGACCTGCACCTTCGGCGCGATGAGCACGCCCATGACGGCGAACATCGCGACGAACACCCAGGTGAAGTATTTCTGCGCCTTCATCACGGCGGCGTGCCCGATGAGCGGCAGCACGAGCTGGATCAGCGCCGCGACGACGATCACGGCGATCTTCAGGGCGGCGCTCTGGTCGGTGATCCCGGCCTGGTCGAGCAGGGCCAGGGAGGCGAAGGTGATCAGCACCATGCCGCCGGCCTCGAAGCCGACCATGTTGATCCAGCCGAAGAAGCTGAGCGCCCGGGCGCCCTTGGGGCCGAACGCGGCCCGGGAGACCGCCATCGTGGAGGTGCCGACCTCCGGGCCCTGCAGGCTGGTCAGGCCGACCAGCGGGAAGGCCAGCAGGTTGCCGATCACGATGGCCATGACGGCCTGCGGGAAGCTCAGGCCCAGGGAGACGACGACCGTGCCGTAGACCAGGGTGAAGATGCCGAGCGTGGTGCCGCTCCAGAGGAAGAGCAGATCACGCGGCCGGCCGTACCTCTCCGACGGCGAGACCAGCTCGATCCCGCGTTGCTCGACGGCCACGGAGCCTCCAACTTTGTCATTGAACATTCACGTTCAGTGAACCAAAGGGGAGGCCGTGCTCCTGTTGTCGAAGAGCACGAGTCTGGGGGAGCCCGCCTGTAGCGGTCTCCAAGGTGATCGTTCTACAGGGCCTGGAGCGCCAGGCCGGCGGTGAACAGCAGGCCGTAGACGAGCTGGAAGCGGCCGGTCTGCTGGAGCGTGGCGATCAGGGCGGGGCCGGTGGCGCCCTGCCTGACGGCCCGCACCGGGGCGATCGCGAGCGGCGCGGCGAGCACGGCCAGCGCCGCGAACGGCTGCCACGGCGTCATGGCCGCCGCGATGACCAGGGGCAGGACCAGGCAGAGGGTGTAGAGCGTCCGGGTGCGGCTGTCGCCGAGCACCACGGCCATGGTGCGCTTGCCGGCCGGGCCGTCGGTGACGATGTCGCGCAGGTTGTTGACCACCAGCATCGCGCAGGCCAGCAGGCCCACCGGGACCGCGGCCACCAGGGCCGTCCAGGGCAGCCGTTCGAGCTGCACGAACGCGGTGCCCGCCACCGCGACCAGGCCGAAGAAGACGAACACCGAGATCTCGCCGAGCGCGCGGTAGCCGTAGGGCCTGGAGCCGCCGGTGTAGAACCAGGCCGCCGCGATCGACACCGCGCCGACCAGCAGCAGCCACCACGCGCC
Source organism: Streptosporangium sp. NPDC003464 (assembly GCF_053588315.1). Lineage (NCBI taxonomy): Bacteria > Bacillati > Actinomycetota > Actinomycetes > Streptosporangiales > Streptosporangiaceae > Streptosporangium > Streptosporangium sp. NPDC003464. The sequence continues at coordinate 6,245 of NZ_JBSFPS010000045.1, forward strand.
GGTGGCCACGACCAGCACCAGCCCAGCCACCGCGGCGGCCAGGAAGCAGCCGAGGGCCGCGGCCAGGACCTCCCGGGGCGCGGCCGCCCCCGAGCCGACCAGGCGCATCGGGCCGACCCGCTCGTCGTCGGTGCCGCGCACGCCGTCGCTGTAGTCGTTGGCGTAGTTGACGCCGACCTGCAGGGCGAGCGCCACGAACAGGGCGAGCAGGGCCCGCCACCAGACCGCCCCGCCGTATCCGGCCGCGAGGCCGGTGCCGACGGCGACGGGGACGACGGCGGCGGGGAGGGTGCGCGGACGGGCTCCGGCGATCCACTGGCTCGGGGTGGCCATGGTGTTGCGGGTTCCTCTCGGACGGCCGCCGCCGGGCCGGGGCCAGCCGATGGCGCTGGCTCCGGCCGGCGGCCGCGGTGCTAGCTGATGTCGGTGGCCAGGCGGATCATCCGCACCGGCCGGCCCATGTTGAGGACCCGTTCGGCTCCGTCCTCGCCCCAACCCGCCGACTCCAGGAACCCGAGCGGGCCGTGGTTGTCGGCGAACACCCACGTCACGATGGTGTGGTAGCCGTCGTCGCGGAGGTAGTCGACCGTCGCGTTGAGCAGGCGGCTGCCGTGCCCGCGCCGGATGTGGTCGGGGTCCACCAGGAAGGTGAGCATCTCGGCGGTGGTGGTCGGGTCGAGGTCGGGATCCTCGGCGGGGGCGTGCGAGGCGAGGCCCACCACGCGTTCGGCGCCCCGCATCGCCGCGGCGGCCTCGATCCCGCCGGGGCCGAGGGCGGGGAAGGCGTCGGTGTCGAGGACGACCTGCTCCACCGCGACCAGCACACGGTGCCGCGAGGACGGCGGGGTGATGATCGCCTCGTCCCACTGGCGCCGCCACATCTCCTCGGCGGCCGGGCCGGTCATCTGCTCCAGCGGCCCCTCGGGCAGGAAGTCCCGATAGCCGTATTTCCAGGCGCGGATCTGGGTGCTCGTCACCGCGGCGACATCATCGTGCCGAGCCGCCCGCACGCCTACGTCTGCCATCTCGGCCCGCTCCTTCTCTGCCGTCTGCCGTCGCCTCAGGAAGCACTGTCTCGCGGGTCTCGTGCCACGCGAGCGGGCATCAGGCGGGTGGATCCCCGAGACAGGCTCCTACACCGTATCGGGGAATCCGACTCAGAGATGACGCGAGCCTGTCTCGGTCTGTCGACGAGCCCGATATGCCCGAGTCTTGGTGCGGTTGCCGCAGACCCTCATGGAACACCAGGACCGCGAGCGGTTCTTGGAGGAGTCGACGAACGCCCACTGGCAGGTGCTCTCGGTGCACACCTTCAGCCTCGGCCACATCCCGTCGGCGTGCGCGCCCATCACCGCGGCCGCGATCCTGGCCAGCCCGCCGGGGACCCCGGCCGAGACCGGTTCGAGGACGGGGCCGGCGGCCGTCAGGGTGACCCGCAGGGGGAGGGCGGCGAAGGAGGGGGGCTGCTCGGGCTCGCGGGCGCGGCCGCCGTGGTCGTGGTCTCCGGAGCCCTCGTGGTCGCGGCCGTCGCGGGCGCGGCCGTCGTGGTTGCGGCGCAATGCCTCGCGCAGGGCCTCGCGCAGGTCGACGGCCAGGGCGAGGTCGGCGTCGTCGGCCGTCTCTCCCGGTCCGATCAGATCCCGCCGGCCGAGCCAGGCGGCCAGCGCGGCGGGGGACGGGATCGCGTCGGCCCCGCTCTCGACGTCGTAGCTGTTGACGAAGTCGCACACCAGGTCGGAAGGGCTGTTCATCTGTTCGGTCACCTCTCCGTAACCACTGTATGTCATTAGGGGGTGGTGTTCAGTGAGACGCCGTCATAATGCTTTGAGCGGTGTCTGTTCGACCGCCGTCGCCAGCCGCCGGACCCCCTCCGTCAGCTCCGCCAGGTGGACGGCCGAGGAGTGGGTCACCCGGATGTGGGGGCCCGGAGGCTCGGCCGGGTAGTAGATGCGTCCCGGGCTCACCAGCACGCCCACCCGCCGGGCCGTCTCCACCACGGCGTCCTCGTCACGGTCGGGCGGCAGCCGTACCCACAGGTGCAGGCCGCCCCTGGGGACGAGATGGATCTCGGCGGCGGGCAGCCGGGCGGCCAGCGCGGCGGCGAGCGCGTCCCTGCGGACCGCCAGCTCGGCGCCCACCGCGGCCAGGTGGCGCCGCCAGGCGGGCGAGCCGACGAACTCCAGCGCCGTCTCCTGCAGCGGCCTGGCCACGAAGAACGACTCCACCACCTGGCTCGCCCGCAGCCGCCGCGCCGCCGGGCCCCGGGCGACGACCCCGGCGACCCGCATGCTGGGCGACAGGACCTTGCTGAGCGAGTTGACGTGCACGACCGTGCCGTGGGCGTCCAGCGTGACCATCGGCGGCGGGGCGGGGGCGGTGGTGAAGTATCGGGCGTAGTCGTCCTCGACGACGAACGCCCCCGCCGCCCGGGCGATCGCGAGCACCTGCCGGCGCCGTTCGAGCGTGAGGGTCGCGCCGGTGGGGTTGTGCAGGGTCGGCTGGCAGAAGAAGACCCGCGCGCCCGTGACGGCGAACGCCTCCGCCAGCAGCTCGGGCCGGACCCCGTCGCGGTCCGTCGGCACGGCCGTCGCCCGCAGTCCGGCCGCCCGGGCGGCGGCGAGTGCGCCCGGGTAGGTCGGGGTCTCGACGAGGACGGGGGTGTCCGGGGCGGCCAGGGCGCGGAAGGCGTGGGTGAGGGCGGACTGGCCGCCGCTGACGACGAGGACGTCCGAGGCGGTGACGCCGCCGCCCACCTCCCGGGCGAACCACCCGCGCAGCTCGGCCAGGCCGGTCAGCGGCGGCAGCTCCCAGGCGCCGGGGCGGCGCAGCGCGCGGGAGGCGGCCGCGGACAGGGCCCTGGCGGGGCGCAGGGCCGGGGTGAGGTAGCCGCCGGTGAGCGGGATGACGCCGTCCGGCGGGGAAGCCAGCAGGCCGCTCACCGTGGCGTCGTCCACCACCCGGTCGCCCAGCGCCACCGTCTGCCAGGACAGGTCCGCCGTGTCGCCGGAGCGGGGGGTCGCGGGGGCGACGTAGGTGCCGCTGCCGGGCCTGATGACCACCCGTCCCTCGGCGGCGAGCTGGCCGAGCGCCCGTGAGACCGTGACCGGGCTCACGCCGTGCAGCCGCATGAGCTCCCGGCTCGACGGCAGCCTGTCCCCGGGCCGCAGGCGCTCTGTCACCTCCCGGATGATGGCCGCCAGACGGACGATACTGCTATCGTCATTCATGATGGATAAGAGTAGCGCTATTGTCCCGAATCGAGTAGCGGTCGCCCCGGTTGCGGGCGTCGGGACCGGTCCGTCCGCCTCTCCGGGCACGGCGTGGCGCGGGACCCTGCTGGCCGGCCTCGGTGTGCTGTCGTTCTCGGGATCATTCCCGGCGACGGTCTTCGCGATGGAGGGGTTCGACCCCTATCTCGTGGCGATCGGCCGCGCCGCGCTGGCCGCGGCGGCGGCGCTGGCCTTCCTGCTGGTGGCCCGGGGGCCGCTGCTGCCGCCCAGGTCCCACCTGCGGTCCTATCTCGTCATCGCGGCCGGCGTGGTGTTCGGCTTCCCCGTCTTCAGCGGGCTGGCGCTCGACGCCGGGGCCAGCACCTCCCACGCCGCGGTGGTCATCGGGCTCCTGCCCGCCGCCACCGCCGCCTGCGCCGTGCTGCGGGGCGGGGAGCGGCCCAGGCCGCTGTTCTGGGTGGCCTGCGGCCTGGGGGCCGTGGCGATCACGGCCTTCACCGTCAGCCGCGGCGGCGGCCACGTCACCGGGGCCGACCTGCTCCTGGTGGGCGCGCTGCTGTCGGCCGCGGTCGGCTACACCGAGGGCGGCCGCCTGGCCCGCGAGACCCCCGGCTGGCGGGTGATCTCCTACGCCCTCGTCGTCGCCGCGCCGCTCACCGTCCCCCTGACGGTCGCGCTGGCGCTGACCACGGACCCGCGGCCCAGTGCGGTGTCGCTGGCCGGATCCGCCTATGTGGGGCTGGTCTCGATGTTCCTCGGCTTCATCCCCTGGTACGCGGGCCTGGCCGCGGGCGGGATCGCCCGGGCCGGGCAGACCCAGCTCGTGCAGCCGCTGCTGACGCTGCTGTGGGCGTGGCTCCTGCTGGACGAGCGGTTCGGCCCGGTGACGGTCGCGGCCGCGCTGGCCGTGCTCGTGTGTGTCGCCATGAGCCAGCGGGCACGTTCTTGAAGGATGTGACATCCAGGCGCAGGATGTGAGCTGTAGCTGTCACAAAAGGGGTGAAAGCATGGCGGACCTATCGATTCCCGAAGGTGGCTTCTGGCCCGCTCCGGAGATCCCCCAGCCGAACATCTACCCGATGGAGTGGCGGGTCGAGACGGACAAGCTGGCGGCCATCTACGAGAAGTCCAAGCGCATGGTCTGGAACCCCGCCGACCTGCCCTGGGACGGCCTCGACCCGGACGACTTCACCCCCGAACAGCGCCTGGGGATCATGTACTGGTTCGCCGTGCTGGCCAACTTCGACGCCTCGGGCCCGGCCGTCTTCGCCCGGGCCACCATCCAGGCGTTCGAGAAGCACGAGGAGGATCCGGTCCGCAAGTGCTTCTTCTCGATCACACGTGACGAGATGAACCACGAGGAGTGCTGCCAGCGCACCATCGCCAAACTCTGGCCGGGCGGGCCGCTCGACTGGAGCCCCGCCACCGACCTGGAGAGGGCCGCCCACAACAACATCGGCTGGCTCTACCACAACGGCGGCCGCTACTGGACGGGCTACAGCGGCGCGGTCGGCAAATACACCCTGCCGGTGCTGTTCACCAGCTTCATGATGGGCGAGATGGCCGCCTCCACCCTGTTCCGCGGGATGGCCACCGGCACCACCCACCCGGTCTTCGGCGAGATGTTCCAGCGCATCGGCCGTGACGAGTCGCGCCATCTCCAGATCTGCATGACCATCCTGGAGAACGAGTGGCCCGGCCTCACCGACGACACCCGCACGCTGATCACCCGCCAGCTCCGCGCCGGGTTCGTCTTCCTCTCCATGATCCTCTGGGAGCCGCCGGGCGGCTTCTGGGAGCTGCCCCCCTACTTCCTGCACAACCACCGCGTCCTGATGGACCACGCCCGCGACGCCGGACTCGGCGTGCTCTCCTACGAGGAGCAGGCCGACAACTGGCGCGTGGCGATGGCCCGGATCCGCGCCATCGTGGAGCGCTGGGGCATCGAGTTCCCCGCCATCCCCGAGCTCGACATCGAAGGCGTCGAGGTCGACTTCCTCGACCCCGAGGACATCATCCCGGTCTTCTGACCCCGGTGACCACCATCGGCGGCGGAGCGGCCGCGGCGGCGCGGCGGTGGAGCTACGCCGTCCTGGTCCTGCTGACCCTGGCGGCGGGCGCGATGGACGCGGTCGCCTTCCTGGCGCTCGGAGGCGTCTTCACCGCCAACATGACCGGCAACCTGATCCTCGTGGCCCTCGTCGGCGGCGAGGACTGGCAGCTCCGCGCGGTGCGTTCGGGCACCGCGTGCGTGATCTTCTGTGTCGGGCTCCTCGCCGGTTTCGCGGCGCCCGGACGCGGCCGGCCGGGCGAGGCGTGGCCGCCGGCCGTCACCGGCCTGCTCCGGGCCTGCCTCGCGCTCCACGCCGTCTTCCTCGCCGGCTGGATGCTCTGCGACGCCGTACCCGGAGCGGCTTGGACGCTCCCGCTGATCGCGGTGGCCTCCTGCGCCATGGGCCTGCAGGCGGCCGCGGCCCGGCGCGTCGACGTCGCCGGCATCACCGCCACCTTCGTCACCGGCACCCTCACCTCGCTGATGCGCTCGCTGGCCGGGCGCAGCACCGTCGACGCCGCGCACCGCGCGGTGGTCGTCCTGGCCCTCGTCGCCGGCGCGCTCTGCGCCGCGCTCCTGCTGCGCCTCGCGCCGCTCTGCGCGGGCGCGCTGCCGCTGCTGTTCACGCTCCTCGCGCTCGCCACGGTCGCGGCGGGCCGGTCAGCCCGCCGCGGAGGCGACGGCCGGCAGGTAGCCTGAGGACTGCCCGCGCTTGTTCGGGTGGTAGGACTGCCAGGCGTCGTCCGGCGTGATGCGGGTGACCCACTCCCGGCCGATCCCGCCGAGGGCGCACACCCCGTGCCCGGCGAAGGCCTCACGCACGTCGACGTAGTGGAAGCCGGCGCTGCCGGCCTGCTCCCGGATGACCGCGTTGACGCGGTCGGCGAGCTGGTTCACGCCCCTGCGCCGCCACTCGGCGACGGCGCAGTCAGGGGTGTGGTCCGGCTCGAACAGCCGCGGGTAGCCGACGACGAGGACCTCCGCCTCCGCGGCGGCCGCACGGACGGCCCGGTAGGTCCAGGCGAGTTTGCCGGGGAGCTCCTGCTCGGTGAACCGGCCGGCGTCGCCGAGGGCGCGCTCGCAGTCCCCGGCGTCGCCGTCGGCCACGACGCAGTCGACGACGGCCGCCTCGAAGCCGGCGTCGTCGCCGCCGATCGTGAGGGTGACCAGAGTGGTGTCATCGCTCAGGGCGTCGGGGATCTGCCTGTACACCACGTCGTCGGTGACCGCGCCGCCGCAGGCGCCGTACTCGAAGGTGTCGGGGCGTTGGGCGCGGGCCCACAGGACCGGGTAGGAGTTGGCGCTGCGACGGCACAGCCCGCTGTCGGGGTCGTAGTCCCCGGCGCCGGAACCGGAGGAGAAGGAATCTCCCAGAGCCGCGTAGTGCTCCGCCGCGACGGGTCCGGCGGAGGCGGCTCCGGAGGCGATCAGAGGGGTGGTGGCAAGGACTGCGAGAAACTGGTGACGCACGGGATTCTCCTGTGACCAATGCGAGTGATCATAACGATCATCAATGTATTCGTCACTTTGCGCCGCGTCGCCTGGGCGCGCGGGCGGAGCGGCGGCCCGCCGCCGCGGAGAACGGATCCGCCGGATCGGGTGCCGTGCGAGAACCGGGGCGGCGTCGATCATCCGACGGGCGGAACCGGTTTTATCTGATTAATTTTCCGGCAAATTCATCGTCAAATATCTTCCGCCCCGACGGCGTGCCGGGTGATCGGTCGAAGTACCTTCCAGGCCAGTTGAGAGGCCTGATCGGGCGATGTCCGGCTCCATCGGAGGTTTCCGCGGCCCGCGGCCGTGCGCCGACGGCCGCTCGGCCCGCCGGACATGGGTGTCGGCGGAAACTCAAGAACACGCAAAAGGCAGTTATGCTTTCGCGTATTAGGAAATCCTGACATGTCAACCGAATCGGGGCAAATCAAAACAGGTGACAGTGCCTGCCATCGAAAGGTCGATCAATGAACAACGACGCCGTGTGGGTACGGGGCGTAACGGGCATACAACTGCACCACACCACAGACCTCCAGGACGCCGGCCGGTTTCTCGGCAATGCGGTGATGGCACTGCGGGCCGCGCACGTACGGACCGGTGACGACCGGTACTCCGGCCTCGCCGCTCAGATCAAGACCATGGTGGCGGAGGCGCGGGTGCTGGAGAGCCAGGCCCGGACGAGCATGGAGGGACTGCACTCGGCGGACCCCGAGCGGTTCGTCCGCTGCCGCGACGGCGAGGAGCCCTGGCCCGACGAGATCCAGCCGGGATTCGTCCCGCGCCACACCTGCAGGGACCAGTGCCTGTACCACGACCACGATGTCCTCGACGCCATCTTGCAGTGCATCTGCGGGCGGCCCCCGTGCCGGGCGTGCGCCATCGACGGCCCGGCCTGAGCCGGACCCGCGCCGGGTCCGGCGGCGGGCGCGGCGCGCCCCCGGCCGCCGTTCACCGCGATGCCCGCCTACGGCCTGACCGGACAGGTCCGCTGCGATGAGAACGCCGGGGAACTGTTCCTGGAGTGACGATCTCTCCCACAATGGGGGGTCGGGACACCAGCCCCGGTCCCGCCGCCCGCGGAGTTTCCGGGTGGGGAGGCTCTTCGGTGACACAGGAGGAAATGTCGTGAGTGGAAGTCCCGCGGTCGGAGACGTGGTCGAGGATTTCGAGCTTCTCGACCAGACCGGGACCCCGCGCAGGCTCACCGATCTCCTGGCGGACGGCCCGGTGGTGCTGTTCTTCTACCCGGCCGCCATGACGTCGGGGTGCACGGCCGAGAGCTGCCACTTCCGGGACCTGGCCGACGAGTTCGCCGCGGTGGGGGCGGTCCGGGTCGGGATCAGCCGCGACGCGGTCGACCGGCAGCGGCGCTTCGCCGAGACCTACGAGCTGGGCTTCCCCCTGCTGTCGGACCCCGACGGCACCGTCGCCCGGCAGTTCGGCGCCCGGCGCAGCATCGCGGTGGGCCCCTTCCTCACCCGCCGCATGACCTTCGTCGTCGACGTGGACCGCCGTCTCCTCGAAGTGATCCACAGTGAGACCGGCATGCAGGCCCACGCCGACCGGGCCCTGGAAGTCTTGCGATCACGGGCCGGAGCGTGACCTGGCGGGGACGGTCACGCCTTTTTGCGTAGAGGTCCCAGGACAGCGCGCGGTGTAGCCGTGACCCAGCGCCGGAGACGCTCAGGGGAGACAGCCGAACCTTCCCTGGATCCGGCAGGAGGATGCATGGTCAGCCTGGGATTTCTCGTTCCGCTCGAAGCCAAGCCCGGCAAGGAGGCGGAGGTGGAGCGCTTCCTCGACGAGGCGCTCCATCTCGCCGAGGCGGAGCCCGAGACCGTCGCCTGGTTCGCGATCCGCCTGAGCCCGTCGCTCTACGCCATCGTCGACTTCTTCCCCGACGAGTCCGGCCGTGAGACCCACCTGTCCGGCGAGGTCGCCAAGGCCCTCATGGAGAAGGCTCCGGACCTCTTCGAGAAGGCGCCGAACATCATCAGGACCAACGTCATCGCCGCCAAACTGCCGGGGTAGCCCCCGGCGGAAGCCCCACCGTCGGTGACCGACCCGGTGCCGCCGTGCCCCGCGTCATGCCACGTGCGGACGCGGGTGGCCTCACACCGGGGTGAAACCGAGCGCGGCGGCCGCCTGGGCCTGAGCGGTGTCCCGGCCGGCGAAGCCGAGCTTGTCTCCCGGATCTTCCAGAAGCGGCACGGCCGCCAGTTCGGCCATGGCGAGATGGATTCCGTCGAGCGCGCGTAGTCCGTGAGCGTAGACGATTTCGACGGCCCTGCGTTCCACGGAATCACGCGGGGCCGCCAGCAGCGTGACCGGACCGTCTTCTCCGAGGTCGGCGGCCATGACGGCGAGAACGGCGTCCAGGTCGATCAGGCGGTGGGAACGGGCGGCGCGCACGAGCACGCCGGTGACCTCCACCACGGTCAAGGTGCCCGTGACGAGAAGGTGGTCGCTGCTCTCGATGAGGTCGCGTGCTCTGGCGTGCCCCGGTTCGGCCCGGAGGTAGGCACAGGCCAGAACGGAAGAGTCGACGTAGGTGAGCACGCTGGTCAGCGTCCTTCTGCCCAGAGTCCGTCGAGGATGGGCCCGATGCCCTCGGTGCCGGCCAGCGCACGCTCTCGCCGTGCTTCGCTCACAGGAGGAGAGCTCACAGGAGAAGAGGGGGATTCGGCGAGAAGGTTGAGGCGCCGCGCACGGGCGCGTAGTTCCGCCCGGGCGTCCAGAGCCTCGTCCGAAACGCCGCGGGCGAGGATCTCCCCGGCGGTGACATTGATCGAGCGGCCGGTGCGACGGGCCCTGCGCGTTATGCGTTGGTGCAGGTCGTCGTCGATGCGGAGCAGCAGCTGCTTCATGTCCCAAATGCTATCAATAGGCTTCGGTAAAGTGATAGCAGTTCCTGTTGCGTCTCCGGTCCCGTCCTTGGGTGGCATCCGGGCCGAGTTTTGCGGTGTCGCCGTTCCTGTTGCCGTGCCGGCCTGCCGGGCCGCGGCCGCGTCGATGCGTGCCGGGGCCGGGGCGGAGCGTTACATTCGGCACCTCGGTCTCGATCGGCGCGGCCATGGGACGGGGGCGGGTGTGGACAAGCCGGAGGCCACCTGGCTGCTGTACGTGTCCGCCTCCGGCGAGCCCGTGGTCAGCAAGGAGGTCCGCAAGGTCCTGGGGGGCGGTCCTCCGCTGAAGGAGCTCGGCGCGTTGATGACGCGGATCCAGCTCGGGAAGGCGCTGCCCCGCGACACCGGTTCCCTGGGCGGGGGGCTGTACGAGGCCCGGCTGAGCCACGAGGGGACGGAATACCGGCTCTACTACGCCCTCGGCCCGCAGCGGGAGCACGTGCTGCTCGGGCTCGCCTTCCACAAGAAGGGCGGGCGGGGCGCTCAGGAGCGGGTCAAGGAGCTTGCCGGGAGGCGGCTGGCCGACTGGTTGCGGAGGATATAAGGTTGAACCGATACGAGGAGGCGGACCGTGACCGACCCGCAGGTCGCCGAACTGCTCGGCATCGATCTGGACGATCCCGAGGTGCGGCGCGAGAACGAGGCCATCGAGCGTGACATGCGCCTCATCGAGACCCTGGTACGGCTCCGCAAGGCACAGGGGCTCACCCAGGCGCAGGTCGCCGAGCGCATGGGCCGCAGCCAGCCGGCGGTCTCGGACTTCGAGCGTCTGGGGGGAGACCCCCACCTGTCCACGGTCCGCCGCTACGCACTGGCCGTCGGCGCCGACATCGCCCACCTCGTCCGGACCTCGGGTGGTCCGCGGGCGCAGACTCAGGCCGCCCCCGCCCGGATCCACCTCGACGGCGCGGGCGGCACCACGGCCGCCCGGGGCGCGACGGGCGGGGTCGTCAGCCTGGACCTCACGCAGGCGGCCGGCTGATGCAGGGGTTCCTGGTGCTCTGCGACTCGGCGAGCACCGACCGGGCGACCGGGAAGATCAGCATGCTGGGCGCCGGATGGTCGCTGACCGGGCCGGAGCTGCCTTCCACGGCCATCGCGGGCTTCCTCCGGGTGCCCTGGGAGGAGGCCAGGGGGGACCTCGACTTCACGCTCGGCCTGGTCGACGAGGGCGGAGAGCCGGTCATGGTGCCCGCGGCCGAGGAGGAGCGGCCGCTGCGCTTCAGCGGGCAGCTCGCGGTCGACCCGGCCGACGCCGAGCTCGACGGGCTGGCCAGGAGCCTCGACATCCACTCCAGCTTCGCCATCAACGTGCACTCGCTCTCGCTCGGGCCCGGCCGCTACACCTGGACCCTGGAGGTCGACGGCCAGGAGCTCGCCTCGGTCACCTTCGGCGTCCGCCCCGACCCGGCCGCCGGATAACCACCCCGCCCCCGCACCCCCGCCTGGCGCGAGTCACGCCGGAGGCGGGCTGCGCTCCGTTCATGGCGTACATCGGGCGCACCCGCGCGGCGATGAGCCGGTGGGCCGTGATCAGCGGATCCCGGCCCGTCCCGGCGCCCGTGTCCTGGACTTCGGCCGCCAACTCCAGGATCCGGGGATGCCCCCGGTCGATGGGCATGGCCGCCTGGGCGCTACCGGGGGCGCACCGTCCGGAAGAACTGCCGGATGTCCGAGACCAGCAGGTCCGGAGCCTGGAGTGACGCGAAGTGCCCGCCGTGGGAGAACCGCGACCAGTGGATGATCGTGTTCGACAGCTCCGCCAGCCCGCGGATCGCCCGGTCGCCGAGGAAGTTCGCCACACCCGTGGGGACCGGTGAGGGCGCGGGACGCCGGCCCCACGCCTCCGATCCGGCCTCCAGGTAGAGTCGCGCGGCCGAGCCCGCGGTCGCGGTCAGCCAGAAGATCGTGACGTTGGTCAGGACGGTGTCCCGGTCAACGGGGGGCCGCTCCGTCCGGGTGGGATCCCAGTCCACGAACCATTCCAGGTTCCACGCGAGCTGTCCGGCCGGGGAGTCGTTGAGCGCGTAGGCGATGGTCTGCGGCCGGGTGGACATCTGGGTGGCGTAGCCGGAGTGGCCGTACCACCATCTCTGGTTCTGCGCGGCCTGTTCCCGCTCCGCCGCGGAGAGCGTGTCCAGTTCGCCGGGGTCGACCGGGGTCGCGGCGTTGGCCAGCGCGTTGACATGGACGCCGATGACGTGTTCCCGGTCGATCCGGCCGAGCTCCGGGGAGACGATGCTGCCGAAGTCGCCGCCCTGGGCGCCGTAGCGGTGGTATCCCAGCCGCCGCATCAGCTCGGCCCAGGCCCGTGCCGTACGGTTGACGCCCCAGCCGGTCTCCCGCGTCGGCCCGGAGAACGCGAAGCCCGGCACCGAGGGGGCGACGACGTGGAAGGCGTCCGCCGGGTCCCCGCCGTGAGACCGGGGGTCGGTCAGCGGTCCGAGGATGTCGAGGAAGTCGTACACCGTGCTCGGCCACCCGTGTGTGACGATCAGCGGGACGGCGTCCGGCTCGGGCGAGCGCACGTGCAGGAAATGCACGTTCTGGCCGTCGATCTCCGTGGTGAACTGCGGGACCCTGTTGAGGCGGGCCTCGTGCCCGCGCCAGTCGTAGCCGGTGCGCCAGTGCTCGACCAGCTCGACGAGGTAGTCCTTGTTCACTCCGTAGGTCCAGCCGGCGCCGGGGAGCTCGTCCGGCCAGCGGGTGCGGGCCAGCCGGTCACGCAGGTCGTCGAGTCCGGCCTGCGGGACGTCGATGCGGAAGGGCTCTACTGTGCTCATGCCGCCCACGATGCGCCCTGTGTAGGACAGCTCCGGTCCTGTACATCGGCGACAGTGGAGGAATGCTGGAGACTTCCGCTCGACTGCTGCGGCTGCTGTCGTTGCTGCAGATGCGCCGTGACTGGTCCGGCACGGAACTCGCCGGGCGGTTGGGCGTCACGACCAGGACGGTCCGCCGCGACGTCGACAGGTTGCGTGAGCTGGGATACCCGGTGCACGCCTGGAAGGGCCCGGTGGGCGGTTACCGGCTCGGCGCCGGCGCCTCGCTGCCCCGTTGCTGCTGGACGACGAGGAGGCGGTAGCGGTCACGGTCGGGCTGCACACCACGGCGGCGGGCCATGTGGCGGGGGCCGAAGAGGCCTCGCTGCGCGCCCTGGCCAAGATCGAGCAGGTGCTGCCGTCCCGGCTGTGGCCCCAGGTGGCCGCGCTGAAGGGCGCGGTGGTCACGATGCCGCCGGGGAGCGAGCCCACCGTGGAGGCGGCGGCGCTCACCGCGATCTCGGCCGCGATCCGAGCCGGTGAGCTGCTGCGTTTCGACTACGTCAGCCACCACGAGACCGAGTCCCGCCGCGCCGTCGAGCCGCATCGCCTGGTCTGCTGGGGGCGGAGGTGGTATCTGGTCGGGTGGGACGTCGAACGGGCGGACTGGCGCACCTTCCGGGTCGACCGGATCTCGCTGCGGACGCCCAACGGTCCTCGGTTCGCCCACCGCGAGCCCCCCGACGGTGACGTGGCCGCCTACCTGCGCAGAACGATGGGCTTCGAGATGTGGCCGCTGCGCGCGCGGTTGCGGGTGCACGCCTCCGCGGCCGAGGTCAGCGCGCGCGTCAACGGAATGGTGACCCCCCTCGACGACCACACCTGCCTGCTGGAACTCGCCGCGGACTCCTTCGGCCCCGTCGTGCTCGTGCTGAGCATGCTCGACGCCGACTTCGAGGTCGAGTCACCACCCGAACTCGCCCGGCACATCCGCAAACTGTCCACCCGCTTCGCCGACGCGGTCACCCACGACTGACCGGGAACCCGGGGGTGTTTCTTCATCGCGCCGAGTTGGGCCGGTCTTCGGCAGGTGACACGTACGTGCCGCGATGGGGCACGGTGTAGACCCAACCCTGTTCCCGAAGGAGACCGACCGCGCGACGCGCCGTCTCCCGGGCGACGCCGTACTGCTGCATCAAAGTGCTCTCGCTCGGTATGGGGCGCCGGGTTTTGAGGTCGCCGCGTCTGATGCGACCGGCCAGGTCGTCGGCGATCGCCCGGTAGAGCGGTGCTTTCCTCGGTTCACGCCGGGCCTGGCCGGGCGGGCCGACGAACGTACCCTCGCCCTGTGCCGTATGGATGAGCCCCTCATCCCGGAGCATCCTGACCGCTCGCCGGGCGGTCGTCCTGGCGACGCCGAACTCGCTCCGCAGTTCGGCCTCACTCGGTACGGCATCGCCGAGAGCGAGCTGTCCTCCAAGAACGCGTCGTCGAATGACGTCGGCTATCTGAACGTACAGATGGGTGTCGCCCTCGCGATCCAGCACAGCCACACGGTAGCGGGGCGGTCCGAGCCATGGGGTGGTGAACTCCACCAATTGATATGAGTGCTAGACCTATGGTGACCGCTTTGCGGGCGTCTGGTTATTTTGTCGGGCCGGGCCAGTTTTCGGCGGGCGACACATACGTGCCGCGATACTCCACGGTGAACACCCACCCCTGATCGCGCAGGAAGGCCATCGCCTGGCGCACCGTGGCCTTCGCGACACCATGCTTGCGCATCAGCTCCTTCTCGCTGGGGATGCGCCGGTTCGGTAGCAGTTCGCCCGCCTCGATCTGGCTCCGAATCCCCGCCGCTATCTGCTGATACACGGGAATCTGGTCGGCCGGTCGTGGAGTTCCCGGCTCGCCGACGAAGGTGCCTTCTCCCTGGACTGTGTACGCAAGACCTTGCTCTCGGAGTTCTCGCGCGACTCGGCGTGCCGTCGTCTTGGCGATGCCGTACTCGATCTCGAGTTCGGTCTCACTGGGCACGGCTTCGCCGGGTCCGAGGTCGCCGGCCACGATGCGCGTGCGGATCATCTCGGCGACCTGCTTGTACACCGGCACTGGGCCCTCACGGTCAAGCATGCCCCGCATGATAGACCAAAAGGTACGTCTAGCCAGAATCTAGACGTCTGGTTGACTAATGAATAGGTGTAGTGGACCACTAGGATTAGGGTGAACTAAGCTGCCTACGAGGTCGCACGAGGAAGGCGGTGGTGGGGACGGTGACCGGGGCGTCGGGAGAGCGGCATCACGGGCATCATCTCGGGCCGTTGCAGGCGGTGCACGAGCTGATCGACTGGCGGCCGGAGCGGCCGAGGGCCGATCGGGTGCGGGTGAAGGAGCACACCTGTGACTGCCGGGCGACCTTCTACGAGCTGTGTCAGGCAGGCGGGTTGATGTTCGTACGGCGGACGCATCGGCTGAGAGGAGCGGTGACCGTGCACGAGTCGCCCTGGGCGCTCTCGCGCCAGGTGGAGGAGCTGTGGCTCCGTCTGTTGATGGGCAGCGCCCGTTGACGGCCGGACGGCCGTGCTCGGTGGCGGGGCGTGCGTCGCTCCGTCCGGGCATCCCATGAGCTCCTTGCCTCTCCGACGGGCCATGACGGTCGGGGAGGCAGGGCGGTGGTCCCCGCGTCCGTTGAAGGGCGGACGCGGGACCACCACGTGAAACTCCCCGGTGGGCTTCCCTTCCCATCACCCGCCGGGGTGCTGTCCTCAGCGGGCATCCCACAATCCGACCGCTGAGGGCCGGCGGTGGTCCCGTGCCAACCGGGTGGCACGGGATCACCGCCAAGCGAGACCCATCAAGCGAGACCTCATATGGAACCGCCCTTCGGGAGGCCGGCTCCCACCCGGGCCGCCGGCCACCCGGAACGACGCCGGGGCGGGCAGGCTCCCGGCCGGGCCGCCGTCAGGCGGCGATGCGGCGCCAGGCGGTGTCGGTGACGATCACGTGGTCGAGGAGGCGGATCCCGACGGTCTCGGCGGCCTCGCGGAGGCGGACGGTGACCTCCAGGTCGGCCGGGCTGGGTTCGAGGGAGCCGCTGGGGTGGTTGTGGGCCAGGCCGAAGGAGGCGCCGCCGGAGGTGAGGACGGTGGTGATGATCTCCCGGACGGGAGCCGGGGCGTGGTCGCTGCCGCCCTCGCTGGCGATCGCCCTGCGGGTCACCGCGCCGCTCGGGTCGCAGACCACGACGACCACGCGCTCGTGGCCGAGGCCGCGCAGCAGCGGGGAGGCGACGGCGGCCAGGTCTCCCGAGCAGGTGATCCGGCGGCGCTCCGGCTCCGACTGCGCCTGCCGTACGAGGTGGAAGGCGGCGACGACCCGGGCGGCCTTGGCCGGGCCGATGCCGGGGACCGACATCAGGCGGTGGGCGTCGGAACGGGCCAGGCCGCGCAGGTCGCCGCAGTGGGCGATCAGGTGGGAGGCGAGCTCGACCGCGTTGGTGCCCCGGCTGCCCGAGCCGATCAGCAGGGCGAGCAGCTCCCGGTCGGCCAGCGCGGTCGCGCCACCGGACAGCAGCCGCTCGCGCGGCTGGTCGCTGGGGGGCATGTCCTTGACGCGCAATCGGCACCTCCGGCTTGGAAAACCAGCTCGGTTGTACCAGGCGGCACCGACATTCCGCCCCGGCCGGGGCGCGGGGGCCGGGGAGGTCTCAGCGGGCGGCCAGCGCCCGTTCCAGGGCGTCGAAGGAACGGTTCAGCAGGGCGATGTGGTCGTCGATGACGTCGTCGAAGCTCTCGCCGGCGAGGATCCTGCGGGCGGTGGTGATGTAGGTCGTGCGGTAGGCCGAGACGACCAGCGCCGCCGCCACCCGGGGCCACGGGTCGCCGGGACCGGCCCCGGAGGTCTCGGCGAACAGCGAGCCGAGCAGGTCCTCCAGGCCGTCCACCAGCTCCCTGGCCCGTGCCTGCAGAGCCGGGGAGTCGAGTATGACCTGCCAGAAGAACTGGTAGCCGTCGCCGACCCCGCCCAGGGGATGGCGCCGCTCCAGCAGGTCCAGCAGCATGCGGCGCAGCGCGGCCAGCGGCTCCTCGCCCTCGGGGCGCTCGCGGACCGCGCGGGTGATCAGCTCGGCGGCCTCGGGGAACCGGTCGAGGAAGAGGTCCTCCTTCTTCGGGAAGTAGTTGAAGACCGTCTTCGTCGAGACGTCGGCCGCCTCGGCCACCTCGGCGACCGTGACGTTGTCGAACCCGCGCTGGATGAAGAGGCCGGAGGCCACGTCCGAGATCGCCTTGCGGGTCTGCTGCTTCTTCCGTTCGCGGAGTCCAGGCTCATAGCTCACGGTAATCACTATAGTTGATAAAAAGTTTTAGTCGCAGTAAGTTTTTAGCGACGGTAGTGATTTCTCCGGGAGGTGGCATGTCGTACGACGTTGACGTGGTGGTGGCCGGGGGCGGCCCCGTGGGGCTGATGCTCGCCTGCGAGCTGCGGCTCGGCGGTGTCTCGGTCGTGGTGCTGGAGCGGTTGACCGAGATGGACCCCATCATCAAGGCCGGCGCGCTGAACACGCCCAGCGTGGAGGCGCTCTACCGGCGCGGTCTGCTGCCCGCGCTGCAGCGGGCCCAGGAGGAGAACCTGGAACGGTACGCCGCGTTCATGCGGCAGCGGCTCCCCGAAGGGCAGCGGCTCCCCGAAGGAGAGCCCGCCAAGGCGCCGCCGAGGTTCGCCGGCCACTTCGCGGGGATCATGCTCAGCGGCGACCGGCTCGACCCGTCCGACCCGGAGCTGACCGGGCACGGCCCCGCGGACCTCGTCGGCATGGTCAATCAGCAGCAGCTTGAGGAGCTCCTGGCCCTGCGCGCCGCCGAGCTCGGGGTCGAGGTGCGCCGGGGCGTGGAGCTGACCGGCCTGGAGGCCGACGCCGACGGGGTGACCGTCATGACGGACGGCGGGCGGATCCGGGGCCGCTGGCTGGCCGGCTGCGACGGCGGCAGGAGCACGGTCCGCAAGCTCGCCGGCTTCGACTTCCCCGGCACCGGCCCGGAGATCACCGCCTACCAGGCCATGGTGGAGATGGAGGGCTCCCAGGCGCTGGGGGCGGGCTGGCAGGCCACCCCCACCGGCGTCTACGCGCACGGCCCGATGCCCGGCCGCGTCCTCACCGTGGAGTTCGGCGGCGCTCCGGCCGACCGGGACGCCCCGGTCACCGCCGATGAGCTGCAGGCGTCCATCAGGAACGTCAGCGGGGTCGACGCCGTCGTGACCGGGGTCAGGACCGCGACCCGGTTCACCGACAACGCCCGCCAGGCGACCACCTACCGGCTCGGGCGGGTGCTGCTGGCCGGTGACGCGGCCCACGTCCACTCGCCCTTCGGCGGCCAGGGTCTGAACCTGGGGATCGGGGACGCGATGAACCTCGGCTGGAAGCTCGCCGCCACCGTGCGCGGCCGGGCTCCGGAAGGTCTGCTGGACACCTACACCGCCGAACGCCACCCGATCGGCGCCTGGGTGCTGGACTGGACGCGCGCCCAGATCGCGCTGATGCGCCCCGATCCGCACGCCCGGGCGCTGCGCGAGGTGGTGGCCCAGCTGGCGGAGACCGTCACCGGGACCACCTACTTCGTCAAGAAGATCTCCGGGGTCTGGCAGCGCTACGACCTTCCCGGCGACCATCGGCTGATCGGCGGCAGCGCGCCGGACCTCGGGCTGGCCGACGGCTCCAGGCTCGCCGACCACCTGCACGACGGCCGGGCGCTGCTGCTGGACCCGGCGGGGGAGCTGCGGGCGGCGGCCGGCGGCTATGGCGACCGGTTGAAGGTGGTCACCGGGGCCCTGCCCGACCGGCCCGAGCTGGCCGGGCTGCTGGTGCGGCCGGACGGGGCCGTCGCCTGGGCGGCCGACGCCGGCCGGGCGGACCCCGGCGCGCTGGAGGCGGCCCTGCGCGCGTGGCTCGGCGCGCCGACCTCCTAGGGCTGCGGGGAGGCGCCGGCCTCCTAGGGCTGCGGGGAGGCGCCGGCCTCCTAGGGCTGCGGGGAGTGGGCGTAGACCAGACGGAAGCGGTCGCCGGGGATGACGATGTCGCTGGTCTCGACCGGGCGGTCGCCGGCCCAGTGGGTGCGTTCGACGTGGAGGACGTGGACGCCGGTCGGCAGGGCGAGGGCGTCACTCTCGGTGGGCTGGGGGACGCGTGTGTAGACCTCCTCCACTATTTCGGTGATCTTGACGCCGAGCGCGGACAGCCGGGCGATCAGGCCGCGGGGGTGCTCCTCGGCGGCGGGCTCGCTGAACTCGACGGGCTCGTAGGAGGTGGCGAGCTGGACCGGTCTGCCGTCGCCCCGGAAGACGTGGCGGGTGCGGGTCACCGGGGCGGAGTCGTCCAGGCGCAGGCGCTGGGCGATCTCCGGGGTGGCCTCCGCGGGCTCGGCCCGCCGCTCCCAGGAGGCGCGGGGACCCTGCGACTGGATCTCGGCGCCGAAGGGGGAGTGGTGGTCGGGCAGGCGCCAGCGGTGCAGCGGGAGCAGCACGGGCTGGGCCCGGACGTAGTGGCCGGAGCCGACCCGGCCGACGACCAGCCCTTCGGCGGCGAGCACGCGCAGCGCGTGGCGGGCGGCGGTCTCGCCCACGCCGTACTTGCGGGTGAGCTGGGCGCGGGAGGGGATCGGCGCGCCGGGGGAGAGGGAGCCGTCGACGATCTGACGGCGGATGTCGGCGACGACGCGCAGGTAGACCGGATCGGAGGTTGCCACGTGTCCATCCCTGGGTTCGACAGGCGTCGTCCCATCCTGTCGTATTCGATGGACAACTCAGGGTAATGGCCCCGGTTTGGAGCTCCAACTTTGCGGGGGCCCGGAGAAGTGCCCGAAAATATCTCAGAGACCGTGTAACACCCGCGTAAGCGCCCGCGATTCAACGGTAGAGGCCGCCGATGTGTGTACCCCCGAGCACATATCGGCGGCTTCTTTCATGTCCGCGGAGGGTGTCGGCCGACTGGAAGCGGACATGAATCCTGTAACTACTTTTTTTGCCCTTATGGGGACAAAATTGTGATCCTCGTTGCCCTCCCGGCGGTCGTGCTCGCCGGAAGGGGGAGCGGCGTCGCTGTTTGGCACGTTATATCCGCCTTTACGGCGTGAAACGAGGCGTCTCAGGGGATATCAACCCTTGAGTGCATCGGTGTACCGAGGCTAGACGGGGTGGCGGGGTCCACCGTATGGGTGGATCCGGGTACCGTTCGGTCTATGGCAGCGCCAACTGGAACCTCCGACGCACCCTTCGGCCGCATGCTGACCGCCATGGTCACGCCGTTCACCGATGACGGCGCGGTCGACTACGAGGGAGCGCAGCGCCTGGCCGCCTACCTGGTGGACGAGCAGCGGAACGACGGCCTCGTGGTGAGCGGCACCACGGGCGAGTCCCCGACCACCTCCGACGCCGAGAAGGATCGCATCCTGCGCGCCGTCGTCGAGGCGGTCGGCGACCGCGCCGCCGTCGTGGCCGGAGCGGGCAGCAACGACACCCACCACAGCGTCGAGCTGGCCCGCGGCGCCGAACGCGCCGGGGCCCACGGCCTCCTGCTGGTGACGCCGTACTACAGCAAGCCGCCGCAGGAGGGCCTCTACCGCCACTTCACCGCCGTGGCCGACGCCACCGGCCTGCCGGTCATGCTCTACGACATCCCGGGCCGCAGCGGCGTGCCGATCGAGACCGGCACCCTCCTGCGGCTGGCCCGCCACGAGCGGATCGTCGCGGTGAAGGACGCCAAGGCCGACCTGTTCGCCGGATCACAGGTGATGGCGGCCGCCGACCTGGCTTTCTACTCGGGCGACGACACGCTCAACCTGCCGTGGCTGTCGGTCGGGGCCGTCGGATGCGTCAGCGTCGTCGGGCACGTCGTCGGCGCGGAGATCGCCGCGATGATCGCGCTGTACCGCTCGGGCGACGTCTCGGGCGCGCTCGACATCCACCGCAGGCTGCTCCCGGTGATCTCCGGGATCATGACGCAGGCCGGTGGTGCGATCATGGCGAAGGCGGCGCTGAAGCTGGTGGGGCGGTCCGCGGGACCGGCGCGACTGCCGTTGGTGGAGGCCACCGAAGAGCAGGTCGCGCGGCTGAGAGAAGACTTGATCGCGGGCGGCGTGAAGCTGTCCGACGGGGTTGTGTCATGAGAAGGCATGAGAAAGCACGTAGCGGCCGGTACCGGCCGCAGTGGGGAGGAACGGGAGTTTGAGCGACAGAGGACACAGCGGTCCGCTGGAGACCGGAGTGCTCGGCGAGGGAGCATTCCTGCCGGACAGAGGCTCCGCCGACGCTTGTGAGAGAGGTGTGGCCGCATGAGTCACCCCCACCCCGAACTCGGGCCGCCGCCGGCGCTGCCCGAAGGCGCGCTGCGCATCGTCGCGCTGGGCGGTCTCGGTGAGATCGGCCGCAACATGGCGGTGTTCGAGTACGAAGGCCGCCTGCTGATCATCGACTGCGGGGTGCTGTTCCCCGAGCCCGAGCAGCCCGGCATCGACCTGATCCTGCCCGACTTCGAATACATCCGGGACCGCCTCGACGACGTCGAGGCCGTGCTGCTGACCCACGGGCACGAGGACCACATCGGCGCCGTGCCGTACCTGCTGCGCGAGCGCGCCGACATCCCCGTCGTGGGGTCGAAGCTGACGCTGGCGCTGGTGGAGGCCAAGCTCACCGAGCACCGCATCCAGCCGGCCAAGATCGAGGTCGTCGAGGGAGAGCGGCGCCGGTTCGGGCCCTTCGAGTGCGAGTTCCTCGCGGTCAACCACTCCATCCCGGACGCGCTGGCCGTCGCGGTCCGCACGCCCGCGGGCATCGTGCTGCACACCGGCGACTTCCGGATGGACCAGCTGCCCAGCGACGGGCGGCTGACCGACCTGGGCGGATTCGCCAGGCTCGGCGCCGAGGGCGTCGACCTGCTGATGTCCGACTCGACGAACGCCGAGGTGCCGGGCTTCGTCACCAGCGAGCGGGAGATCGCGCCGGTCATCGACGAGGTGGTCCGCACCGCGCGGAAGCGCGTGATCGTGGCGAGCTTCGCCTCCCACGTCCACCGCGTCCAGCAGGTCATGGACGCCGCGCACAAGCACGGCCGCAAGGTCGCGCTGGTCGGCCGCTCCATGGTCCGCAACATGGGCATCGCCCGCGACCTCGGCTACCTGAAGGTGCCGACGGGCCTGATCGTCGACTCCAAGGAGATCGAGACCTGGCCGCCGGAGGACGTGGTGCTGATCTGCACCGGGTCCCAGGGCGAGCCCATGGCGGCGCTGTCGCGCATGGCCAACCGCGACCACCCGATCAGGGTCGCCGAGGGCGACACCGTGCTGCTGGCCTCCTCGCTCGTGCCCGGCAACGAGAGCGCCGTCAACAAGGTGATCAACGGGCTGGCCCGCTGGGGCGCCCGCGTGGTGCACAAGGGCAACGCGAAGGTGCACGTCTCCGGGCACGCCGCCGCGGGCGAGCTGCTCTACGTGCTCAACCTGACCCGGCCGTCCAACTTCATGCCGGTGCACGGCGAGTGGCGGCACATGCGGGCGCACGCCAAGATCGCCGCACTGTCCGGGGTGCCCGACGACCACATCGTGATCGCCGAGGACGGCGTCGTGGTCGACCTGCTCGACGGCCGCGCGAAGGTCGTGGGAGCGGTCCCCGTCGGTTACGTCTACGTGGACGGCACCTCGGTGGGCGACGTCACCGACTACGCGCTGAAGGACCGGCGCATCCTCGGCGAGGAGGGCTTCATCTCCATCGTCATCGTGGTCGACACCGCCACCGGCAAGCTGACCGGCGGCCCGGAGATCCACGCCAGGGGGTCGGGTATCGACCCCGACCGGCTGGAGGAGGTCATCCCGCAGATCGAGAAGGCCGTGGAGGAGCACGCGGCCGCCGACGGGGTGGTGGACGTCCAGCAGATCCGCCGGGTGGTCCGCAGGACCGTCGGGCGCTGGGTGAGCGACACCTACCGCCGCCGACCGATGATCGTCCCCGTGGTGATCGAGGTCTGACCCTCCCGCCGTACGGTGGCCCCACCGGCCGCCCACGGCCCGCCGCCGCCCCACCGCGGGCGGCGGCTCGCTCCTCGTGAGGCGGTGCCGCCGGCAGCCCGCCTGCGCCACCGCCCCGGGCCGGGCGGTCCGACCCCCGCCGCCGCCGTACGGCCCGACCGTGTGGCGACGGTCGATCCGTCACGCGGTCCGGGGGCGGTCCGTGCCGTTCCCGGCGAGCCTCCGCGCGATCCACCATCCGTCTCGTTAGCCTCACTATCATGGCCACCCGTACGTCTAAAGGCGCCTCAGGTAAGACCCCCGCCAAGGGGTCCGCTGGCAAGGGGTCCGCTGGCCGGTCCGGACCCCGCCCGTCCCGTACGGCCCCCGCCAGGCGGCCCTCCACCGCGCGGGCGAGGACGACGGCCCCGGCCCGCAGGTCCGCCACGCCGAACCAGGACCCGATCGGCTGGGTCTTCACCATGATCGGCAAGCTGTTCATGGGGATCTGGATGCTGCTCGCCGGTGGCATCGGCAGCGCGGCGCGCGCCCTCGGACAGAACGCGCGGGAGCTCGACCCGGTGCACCGCCGCGACGGGCTCGGCCTGGCGGTGTTCTCCGGGGCGATCGTGCTGGCCGCGATGACCTGGCGGGAGAGCACGGGCACGGTCTCGGCGGTGGTCAACGCCGTCATGCGCGGGGTGTTCGGATCGCTGGCCTGGCTGATCCCGATCCTGCTGGCGCTGCTGGCCTGGCGGCTGCTGCGCCACCCGGACCAGAACGCCGACACCGGCCGGATGAGCATCGGGTGGTCCGCGCTCACCGTCGGCGTCCTCGGTGTCGTGCACATCGTGCACGACACGCCGTACCCCTCGGGGGGCGGACCCAACGGCATGGACAAGGTGTCGGCCGCCGGCGGCATGATCGGCTTCGTCGTCTCGGCGCCTCCGGCGAGCATCCTGCCCGCTTTCGTCACCATCCCGCTGATGCTGATCCTGTCCGGCTTCGGCGTCCTGGTCATCACCGCCACCCCGGTGCACCGGATCCCGGAGCGGCTGGCCGAGATCAAGCACATGCTCTTCAACCGCGACCTCCCGGCCAAGCCCCGCGAGCCCCGCAAGCGGACCGCGCGCAAGAAGCCGGAGGAGGGGCCGGAGGTCGGCGACAACGTCAAGCCGTACGACACCCCGGTCGTCACCGAACCGCAGGGCAGGCGGCCGGCCGAGCCCCCCGAGCCCGCCGACCACTCCCCGGAGATCGTGCCGGGGCTGGTGGGGGAGGACGAGGAGGCTCCGGCCCGCAGGTCCGAGCCGCCCGAGCCGAGCCCGGCGCCGCGCAAGGTGGAGCAGCTCGTCCTGTCACCGCAGGCCGGTCCCTACACGCTGCCCGACTCGCAGCTGCTGCGCCCGGGCAGCGCGCCCAAGCCGCAGACCAAGGCCAACACCGTCGTGGTCAACGCGCTGACCAGCGTGCTGGAGCAGTTCTCCATCGACGCCCAGGTGATCGGTTTCACCCGCGGGCCGACGGTGACGCGCTACGAGATCGAACTCGGCCCGGCCGTCAAGGTCGAGAAGGTCACCGCGCTCACCAAGAACATCGCCTACACGGTCAAGTCCGCGGACGTGCGCATCCTGAGCCCGATCCCCGGCAAGTCGGCCATCGGCGTCGAGATCCCCAACACCGACAAGGACCTCGTGTCGCTGGGCGACATCCTGCGCTCCCAGGTGGCCCAGGCCGACCAGCACCCCATGATCGTCGGCCTCGGCAAGGACGTCGAGGGCCGCACGATCGTGGCCAACCTCGCCAAGATGCCGCACCTGCTCATCGCGGGCGCCACCGGCGCCGGCAAGTCGGTCTGCGTCAACGGCCTCATCTCCTCGATCCTGATGCGCGCCACCCCGGACGAGGTCCGCATGGTGCTGGTCGACCCCAAACGGGTCGAGCTCAGCGTCTACGAGGGCATCCCGCACCTCATCACGCCGATCATCACCAACCCCAAGAAGGCCGCCGAGGCCCTGGAGTGGGTGGTGGGCGAGATGGACCGCCGCTACGACGACCTGGCCGCCAGCGGGTTCCGGCACGTCGACGACTTCAACAAGGCGGTGCGCGCCGGCAAGCTCGTGCCGCCGCCGGGCAGCGAGCGGGTCTACCAGCCCTACCCCTACCTGCTGGTCATCGTCGACGAGCTCGCCGACCTGATGATGGTCGCCCCGCGCGACGTCGAGGACTCCATCGTCCGCATCACCCAGCTCGCCCGCGCCGCCGGCATCCACCTGGTGATCGCCACCCAGCGCCCGTCGGTGGACGTCGTCACCGGCCTGATCAAGGCCAACGTCCCCTCCCGGCTCGCCTTCGCCACCTCCAGCCTCGCCGACAGCCGGGTCATCCTCGACCAGCCGGGCGCGGAGAAGCTGGTCGGCCAGGGTGACGCGCTGTTCCTGCCGATGGGCGCCAGCAAGCCCATGCGGCTGCAGAACGCCTTCGTCTCCGAGAAGGAGATCACCGAGGTCGTCGCCCACTGCAAGGCCCAGATGCAGGTCGAATACCGCGACGACGTGGCCGCCGCGGCGACCGCCAAGAAGGAGATCGACGAGGACATCGGCGACGACCTCGACCTGCTGGTCCAGGCGGCCGAGCTGATCGTGACCACCCAGTTCGGCTCGACCTCGATGCTCCAGCGCAAGCTGCGGGTGGGCTTCGCCAAGGCGGGCCGCCTGATGGACCTGCTGGAGAGCCGGAACGTGGTGGGGCCGAGCGAGGGGTCGAAGGCCCGGGAGGTGATGGTCAAACCCGACGAGCTCCCCGGCCTCCTCGCCGACCTGCGCGGCGGAGAATGACCCCCACCACGACTGACCTGCGCGGAGAACGACCCCCACCGCACGAGCCCCTTTCGATTACTGGTTGAATAGGACCCACTACGCAACGTCGGGGGCTGGGGGGCGTGCGCTATGAGCATTGGCAGCGATCTGGCAGAGGCGCGTCGGGCGGCGGGTCTGACCGTCGGACAGTTGAGCGCGCGCACGCGCGTTCGCGAGGCGCTGATCCACGCGATCGAACGGGATGACTTCTCCCAGTGCGGGGGAGACTTCTACGCGCGCGGACACGTCCGCAACATCGCCAAGGTCATCGGGCTCGATCCGGAGACCATGGTGCACAGATACGACGAGCTGCACGGGGGCGTGCCGCTGCCGGTGCGGGCGGCCAGCGTCTTCCAGGCCGACACGCCCATCAAGATCCGCGAGAGCCGTTCGCCCAACTGGACGACCGCGATGGCGGTCGCGCTGGCCATCGTCGTGGTGTTCGGCGTGGTGAAGATGATGGGCGGCCAGGAAACACCCACGGCTGAGGTCCGTCCGGCCGCGGTGCCGGCCGTGCCGCCGCCGGCCGCGTCGGCCGCGCCCAGCCCGTCGCGCCAGGCGGCGTCGCTGGCGACCGGCAAGAAGGGCGAGGTGGTCGTCTTCCAGGTCAGGGCGGAGCGTTCGTCCTGGATCGACGTGACGGAGGCGGGCGGCCGCAAACTCTTCTCCGGCATGCTGGAGGCGGGTAAAACCTCCGTCTGGAAGGCGAAGAAGGGGGTGAAGGTCACCTTCGGCGACGGCGGAGCCTTCCTCCTGCGGGTGAACGGGAAGAACCTCGGCACTCCCGGCCCTTCCGGACAGGTCCTCACCCGCTCCTACGGGGCCCCCGCGCCCCGGTCGCGCTAGGTCCGCGGCCCGGTCCGCCGCGGCGCTCTCCACAGGATGGTGGCCGGTCCGCAGCGAGCTTGTGATGGGGGAGGTGCATCGGTGGTGGCCAACTCCCGATACCGTAGTGTTCACCATGTCATCCCGCCGAACCGCATCGCTGATAACACTGGGCTGCGCGCGCAACGAGGTCGACTCCGAGGAGCTCGCCGCGCGTCTTGAGGCTGCCGGTTGGCAGGTGGGCGACGACGACCCCGATGTCATCGTCGTCAACACCTGCGGCTTCATCGACTCAGCGAAAAAGGACTCCATCGACACGCTGCTCGCCGCGGCCGACTCCGGGGCCAAGGTGGTCGCCGCGGGCTGCATGGCCGAGCGCTATGGCGATCAGCTCGCCGACGCGCTGCCCGAGGCGTCGGCCGTCATCTCCTTCGACGACTACACCCAGATCGGCACGCGCCTGGACGACGTACTGGCGGGCAAGCCGCTGGTCCCGCACAGTCCCCGTGACCGCAGGACCCTGCTGCCCATCTCGCCGGTCGAGCGCGCGGCCGCGCCCAAGACCAACATCCCCGGCCACGGCGAGCTGCCCGAGGGGCTGGCCCCGGCCAGCGGCCCCCGGCCGCTGCGCAAGCGCCTGGCCGACGGCCCGGTGGCGTCGCTGAAGCTGGCCTCCGGCTGTGACCGGCGCTGCACGTTCTGCGCCATCCCGGCCTTCCGTGGCGCCTACGTCTCGCGTGCTCCGGAGGAGCTCCTGGGCGAGGCCGCGTGGCTGGCCGGGCAGGGCGTCAAGGAGCTCGTGCTGGTCAGCGAGAACTCCACCTCCTACGGCAAGGACCTCGGAGACCTGCGGGCGCTGGAGAAGCTGCTGCCCTCCCTGGCCGCGACCGAGGGCATCGAACGGGTGCGGGTCAGCTACCTGCAGCCGGCCGAGCTCCGCCCGGGCCTGCTGGAGATGATCGCCTCGACCGAGAGCGTGGCCCCCTACTTCGACCTGTCCTTCCAGCACGCCAGCGGCTCGGTGCTGCGCCGGATGCGCCGCTTCGGCGACCCCAGGCGCTTCCTCGACCTGCTGGAGGCGGTCCGGGCGATCGCCCCGGAGGCGGGTGTGCGCTCCAACTTCATCGTGGGCTTCCCGGGCGAGACCGAGGAGGAGTTCGGTGAGCTGACGTCCTTCCTCCAGGAGGCCAGGCTCGACGTGATCGGCGTCTTCGGCTACTCCGACGAGGAGGGCACCGAGGCGGCCGAGCTGCCCGGCAAGCTGGCGCAGGAGGTCGTCGACGCCCGCGTCGCCGCGCTCACCGAGCTGGCCGAGGAGCTCATGGCCCAGCGAGCCGAGGAGCGGATCGGCACCGAGGTGGACGTCCTCATCGAGGAGGACCTCGGTGACGGCGGCTACGAAGGCCGCGCGGCCCACCAGGGGCCGGAGGTCGACGGGTCCGTGACGGTCCAGGGCATCGGCCTGGTCCCCGGCCAGATCGTCCGGGCCGTCGTGGTCGACTCCGAGGGGGTCGACCTGATCGCCCGCATAAAGGTCGCACCATGAGCGCGCCGCCGGGCCGGGAGAGCGTATGACCAACACGCCAGAGACCGGCACTGACGCGACCGCGGCAGCCGCGCGCCCCAAGGTGAGCGCGTGGAACATCGCCAACGTCGTCACAGTGATACGGCTGGCGATGGTCCCGTTCTTCGTGGTCTGCCTGTTCCTGCCGGGGGCCGGCTGGCGGGTCACGGCCCTGGTGGTCTTCCTGGTCGCCTCGCTCACCGACCTGCTCGACGGCGAGCTGGCCCGCCGCTACGGACTGGTCACCGACTTCGGGAAGATCGCCGACCCGATCGCCGACAAGGCGCTGATCGGCGCCGCGCTGATCAGCCTCTCGGTCCTGGACGAGCTGCCCTGGTGGGTCACCGCCGTGATCCTGGGCAGGGAGCTGGGCGTCACCCTCCTGCGGTTCGCCGTCATCAGGCACGGCGTCATCCCCGCCAGCTACGGCGGGAAGGTGAAGACCGTGCTCCAGATCGCGGCGATCGTCTCCTACATGTGGCCGGAGGTGCCCGAGCCGATCCGCTGGGCCGTCATGGGCGCGGCGGTCGTCGTGACCGTGGGGACCGGGCTCGACTACGTGGTCCGCGCGGTCAAACTGCGGCAGGTGGCGAAGCGGGCGCGGGCCTGATGAGTCACCGCCTGCTCGCCGCCACCAACGTGCTCTCCCTGCTCGTCCGCCGGGGCGAGACGGTGGCGGTGGCCGAGTCGTTGACGGCCGGGCTGATCGGCGCCGCGCTCACCGCCCCCTCGGGGGCGTCCGCGGCCTTCGTGGGCGGGGTCCTCTCCTACTCCACCGACCTCAAGCACCGCCTGCTGGGGGTCCCCGCCGACCTGCTGGAGCGTGAGGGGGCCGTGCACCCGCGGGTCGCCGCGGCGATGGCGGTCGGCGTGCGCGAGCTCACCGGCTCCACGTACGGCCTGGCCGCCACCGGCGTGGCCGGCCCCGACCCGCAGGACGGCAAGTCGGTCGGCACCGTGCATCTGGCTGTTAGCGGGCCAGATGGGCGGGTATGGCACCGGGACCTCCGTCTTGACGGGACTCGTGAGGAAATTCGGCAATCGACGGTGAACGAGGCTGTGGACCTACTTCAAGGTGTGCTCGAGACGAACTTGGGGGAACATTCCGGGTGATTACCGCGTTACGTCCCCAGCGAACATGCTCATCACGGTCTGCCGCGGTGTTGGTCGATACAGGTACGGTGGAGATGTGAGTGAGGTAAAGGTCAAGCGATGATGACGGCGAGGAGTATGTACCAAGGGTCGAGTTCGAAGAACGGGCGGCACGAACCGATCGCGCGGAGTGTTGTGCAGACGCCCGCGCCGGGGAGGGAGCGACAGATGGTCCTGCTGCGTCAGCTGCTCGGTGACGTGTTGCGGCGGCTGCGCGTGCGGCAGAGCCGCACGCTGCGTGAGGTGTCCACATTGGCCCGTGTCTCCCTTGGATACCTGTCCGAGGTGGAGCGCGGCCAGAAGGAGGCATCTTCTGAGCTACTCGCGTCAATCTGCGGCGCCCTCGGTGTGCCGCTTTCACAGGTGCTCCGTGAGGTTTCCGACCAGTTCGCGCTGGCCGAGCTCCAGCACGCCCCGGTGCTTGCCGGCGACGTCCCCGAACGGGAGCGTCTGCCGATCGCCGAGACCGTGCCCGGCGGCGCCCTCCCGGAATCCGTTTTCCCCGAGGTCAACGACATGGTCGCCGCTTAGCCGGTCGGTTCTCCCGGCTGGCAGTGACGGCACCAGAAGATCAGCCGTTCTTGCGGCTGTGCACCCATCTCCCCGCGACTGATCCGTTGTCCGCAGCGCAGGCAAGGCCGTCCTGCCCTGCCGTATACCCAGCTGCCCCGTCCCGGGCCGAGGTCGCCCGTCGTCACGCGTTCAGGCCGCTCCCTGTTGGCGTGCATCAACCGCTGCGCGAGCGTCACCACTCTCCCGACATCCTCGACCGCCCCCACCGGCCGCCACGGCGAGACCCCCGCGAGGAACAACGTCTCGGCCCGATAGATGGTGCCGATCCCCGCCAGATTGCGCTGATCGAGCAGCGCCTCCCCGATGGCCGTCCCCGGTCTCTCTAACAGCCGCCGCACGGCCTCCGCCGGATCCCAGTCCGGTCCCAGCAGGTCGGGCCCGAGATGCCCGACGAGCCGGCGCTCCTCATCGGTCGCCACCAGGTCGACCACGCCGAGCCGTACGCCCACCGCCTGCCATTCGGCGTTGGCGAGCACCAGCCGGACCACGTCGCCCGGGGGCGGGCGGCGGCCGGCGGGTGAGATCTGCCAGCTCCCGTCCATGCGCAGATGGGTGTGGACGGTCAGGCCGCCCTCGATCCGGGTGAGCAGGTGTTTGCCGCGCGAGACGTTCTCCAGCACGGTCCGGCCGGTGAGGTCGGCCGTGGCGTGGCGCGGCACACGGAAGTCGGAGCGGGTCAGGACCCGGCCGTCGAGTGCCCGGCCGAGCCGTCCGGCAGCGCGGTAGACGACGTCGCCCTCGGGCACGGGAGCCCGCTCAGTCCCAGGCTGCGGGGTCGGCGGCGAGCTGACGGACCCGCTCGGGGAGCGCGCCGGTGGCCACGCTGTCGAGCGTGACCTCCTCAAGGATCGCCCGCTCGCTGGCCCGCAGCGCGATCCACACCTGCTGCAGGGACTCGGCGGGGCCGCGGTAGTCGACATGCTCGGGCCGCTCGCCCCGCACGTTGGCCAGCGGGCCGTCCACGGCGCGGATCACGTCGGCCAAGGTGATCTCGGTCGCCGGGCGGGCCAGCACGTAACCGCCCTCGGGGCCACGCTGGCCGCGGACCAGGCCGGCCCGGCGCATCTGCAGGAGGATGTTCTCCAGATACTTGGGCGGCATGTCCTGCTCTTTGGCCAGCTCACCCACAGTGGTTGGTCCGTCGCCGGCGGCGGCGAGTTCGGCGGCGGCACGCAGGGCATAGTCGACACGAGCGGATAGACGCATGTAATCGATTATCCCGCTTGCTATTGACTGCTTATGCGCGCGGTTATGGAAGAACCGAGTCGGCGCCCGTCACCCTCGGTCACCACGGGGCCGTCCAGCGGGCTCTCCCCGGGGGCGGGCCGGTGGACGACGTAGTGGTGGGGTGTCATGGCGGAGGTGCGGCCCGGCAGCAGGGCGAGGCAGGCGGCGTGGATCTCCTCCGGGGTCCCGGAGGTGACGTGACAGGTCAGACGTCCGTCGGCGCCGTAGGTCACGCGGTGTGGCCGTCCGCCGACGGCCTCGCCGACCAGCCGGTCGACCTCGGCGAGGCTCACCCAGCAGGAGTCGGCGTGGACCCATCCGGGGCCGTGCTCGACGGGCGTGACCCCGGAGACGGCCGGGATCTCCACGGTGGGGATCGTCCGCTCGCCCGCCTCGATCAGCAGTCTGACGAGTCCGGTCCCGAAACCCTCCGCCTCCTCGCGGGACATCACCTGCGGATCGATCCAGAACGTCAGGTCCACCTCCTCCTCCAGCCGGTTGGCCCAGAGGGCGAGATGCGCGGGGAGCGAGGCCTCGGGGAGCCAGCCGTGCTCGATGTCGGTGGCGGGCGGAGCCTCCCGGCCGGCCACGGCGACGCCGCTCATGTCGTTGAAGACGCAGTCGCGGGCGAAGTTCACCCCCCGCTCGGCATTGACGGCCTCGATGACCTCCCAGAGAGCGGTGGAGTCGAACCGGCTGTGCTGGTATCCGGCCAGGGAGGCGGTGCGGAAGCGGCGGACCGCGTCGTCGAAGGTGGGGACGTCGAGGTCGGTGGCCATCAGCGCGTCCTGGGCCAGTGGTCCGACGTAGTCGCGCAGCTCGGGGCGGACCCGGTTGCTCGACAGCGAGGCGATCACGCAGGTCCGCTGCGCGCTGCGCAGGCCGATCAGCACGCCCAGCGCGGCGAGCGTCACCACCGAGCGGCTCGCCCCGGTGCGGCTCGCGACGGCGCCCAGCGCTCTGCCCGCCACGGCCGAACGGACCCTGAGCCGCGGCCGGATCGCGCCGGTGTCGGCCGCCTCGCGGACCGCGAACATGGCCTGCGGCGCCCTTCTGAGCTGGGTCTCCCAGTGCCGTAGCGCCGCCGTGCTGCGGCGCTGGGCGAGCGGGGTGGCCTCGGCCGCCGCCAGGTCGAGCGGCTGCGTCGGGCACGGGGTGGGCACGGTGTCGCCCCGGATCAGGCGCTCCCACTCGCGCATGACGGTGGCCAGGCCGATCGCGTCCACCGAGGTGTGGGGCAGGACGAAGACCACCCGGCGGGGCGCGTCCCGTTCGGTGATCACGGCGATCCGGATGGGGAGCTCGGCCTCCACGTCGAAGCGGGTGCCCTGCATCCGCAGGCCGACCTCCTCGGCGAGCCCGTCCAGGTCGTGCTCGGTGGCGCCCGCCCCGGCGCCGTGCACCTCGATGGGGCAGACACCCGTACCGGGCACGTTCTGGACGCCGGCGTGGATGGTGGCCCGGAGGCTCTCGTGCCGGGAGAGCAGCCGGCCGACCGCCTCGGAGACGGTGGCGAAGGTCGTCTGCGCCGGGAGGTGCTTGGTGACGCGGAAGTTCATGTGCAGCGGCGGGTCGCGGAGCACGCAGCGCGCCATGTTGGCCTGCCCCATGGTGACGGGTCCGCTCCGGGTCGGTCGCCCCGCGTAGTCGGCGGCGATCCTGATGATGGTGTCCATGTCGAGACCTGCCTCGCACACGCGGAAGGGCTTTAACTGAAAAGAACCTTTACCGTTTCCGGGAGTGTTCCACGCGACGGGCGGGCGTCGCAAGCCTCGATTTCCCGGCGCCTGCGGGGATCCGGGCGGAGATCGCCCGCCGGATCCGGGTGGAGGGTGGCGGGGACGAGAGTGCGGCGGGGAGGGGCGCGGCGCGCCGCGGGCACCCGGGGCCCCCGGGAGACCCCTATGGGGCTAAACTATCAGGAAGCTTTATTAATGAATAGAACCGCTATTCTTGGCTGAATGTAAAAGCGACGGGGAAACGGCGAACAAGAGAGCATGCATATGGAGCGACGTCCTGGCGTGCCCAGGCTATTGAGGGAGATCAACGACCGGGCCGCCCTGGAGCTGTTGCTTGACTCGGGGCCGCTGACGCGGGGCCAGATCGGGGAGCTCACCGGCCTTTCCAAGGTGACGGCGTCGCAGACGCTCGCCCGCCTGGAGGAGCGCGGTCTGGTCGAGGTGGCTGGAGAACAGGCCGGCGGGCGAGGGCCGAATGCGGCGCTTTATGGAATTATCCCGTCCTCTGCCTATGTCGCGGGACTGGACGTCGGCCCGGAATTCGTCACCACCGCCATCGCGGATATCCACGGTGAGATCGTCGCTGAGGTGACGGTCGCGCCGAACGGACACGACGATCCGGTCGCCCTGGTGCACAGCGCGGTCGTCAAGGCGTGCCGGTCGGCCAAGGTCGCGCTCTCCAAGCTGCGGGCGGTCGTCATCGGCACCCCGGGCGTGGTCGACCCCCGGACCGGGGACGTGCGCTTCTCCTTCGACCTGCCGGGCTGGCACGAGGGCATCCACGAGGCGCTCGCCCGTGACCTGCGCCGCGACATCAAGATCGAAAACGACGTGAACCTCGTCGCCGTCGCCGAGCGCACCCTGGGCGCGGCGCGCGGCGTCGACGACTTCGTGCTGCTCTGGGTGGGCCGCGGCATCGGCCTCGGCGTCGTGCTCGGCGGCCGGCTGCACCGCGGCCGGTCCGGCAGCGCGGGCGAGATCGGCTACCTCCCGGTGCCCGGCGTGCCGCTGGCCGCCGACGTGCGGGCGGTGCCCGGCCGGCTGCCGTCGCTGGCGGGCGGTCTGCAGTCGCTGGTCAGCGCGGAGGCGGTGGCCGAGCTCGCCGCCACCCACGGTTTCGAGGGGGGCAGCGCCGCCGAGTGCGTGGCGGCGGCCGTCGCGGCGGGGGAGCGGGGAGAGCCCCTGCTGGATGAGATCGCCGGACGGCTGGCGCTGGGCGTGGCCTCGGTCTCGGTCGTGCTCGACCCCGGGCTCGTGGTGCTGGCCGGAGAGGTCAGCCAGGCGGGCGGAGGTGCGCTGACCTCCCGGATAGAGGAGGCGGTGGCCCGGATCTGCCCGGTCCGCCCGCAGGTGGTGGCCAGCGAGGTGGAGGGGAACCCGGTGCTGCGCGGCGCCGTCCTCGCCGCTCTGGAGCAGGCGCGGGAGGAGATCTTCGCGTCCTGAGGGCCCGATGAGACAGGCGATCCTTCTCGGTCCGTACCCGTTGCGGTGCCGGGAAGATCGTCTATGCTGGCGCGGAAATGTCATGGAAAAGACATCCTTCTGTGATCAGGGATCGGGGATCTATGGCAGTCGTCATCGCCGTGCTGCATGCCGAGGACGTCGCTCTCGAGTTCGTTTCCGTCCTGAGGCGCCATGCCGATCGGGACATCCGGGTGATCGTCGGGCAGTCGGGGGCCGGGGTGACCCTGCCGGCGGGGCTGTCCCCACGGGAGCGGTTGCGGCTGCTGGCCCCCCTCGTCGAGCCCGGCGGCAACACCGCCGCGCTGCCGTCCCCGGAGGAGGTGGCCGGCTGGCTGGACGGGCCGCCCGCCGAGGTCTGGACCCACTCGCCGGCCGACCACCGGATCCGCCGGGCCCGGTTCGGCTGGACCGTCTCCCGCGCCGTCCCCGGCCTGACCGTGACGTATTCCGTCGGGGACAACCCGTTCCTGCAGACGGTCCCCGGCGAGGTGGCCGCGCTCACCGGGGCCGAGGCCGACATCAAGATCGACTTCATCAACCGGCACGCCGGGGAGCTGCTGCGCAGCAGGGTGGCCGACCGGCTCGTCACCACCGACCGGGTCCCGGTGGTCGAGCGCTTCTTCGCCGCCGACGTGACGCAGGCCAACCGGCTGTACGCGCTGATCTCCAGCCTGGGTGACGACGCCGCGGTGGCCGACGACCCGTGGGAGTTCGGCCGGTCGGCGTACGAGGCCGACCGGCTCGACGCGACGGCGGCCTGGGTCACCCGGTGGTGCTCGCCGGACGACGGGCCGATCGTGGAGGTGGGGGCCTGCGAGGGCGAGCTGACCCGGCGGCTGGCCGGCAAGGGCTACGCGGTCCACGCCACCGAGCCCAACGCCGGGTTCCGGGCCCGGCTGGCCGGGCGGATGAGGACGGGAACAGGCTCCGGTACCGGTGTGGAGGCGGGCGCGGGCTTCCCGGGTACGGCAGGGCCGATCGAGGCCGACGCGGGCTCCGGTACCGGTACGGCCGGATGGGGGGAGGCGGGCGCGGGCTCCGCTCCGGGTACGGCAGGGCGGGTGGAGGCGGGCGCGGGCTCCCCGGGTACGGCGGGGCCTGCGGAGGGGGGTGTGGGTTCCCCGGATATGGCGGGGGCTGTCCCCGGGGTGGCGGGGTGGCCCGGGGTGGAGGGGTGGCCCAGGGTGGAGGTGTCGCCGGACAGCCTGGAGGACCTGGCCGCCCGCCGGGACCGCCCGGCGGCGGCGTACCTGCTGATCGAGATGCTCTACTACGACCAGGACCTGGCGCTGCTCGACGCCCTGCCGACCGACCGCGTCCTCATCGCCCTGGAGAGCGGCCGGCTCAACGACCTGGTCTGGCCGTGGCTCCGCGGGCAGTCGGTCTGGCGGGTGGCCGAACGCCTCGAACTCGCCCCGCCGACGCTGGAGTCCGTCTGCGACGGCCTGGCCTACCTGCGTAAACGGGGCAGCCGCGGGCTCGTGCTGACCAGGGCCGGGGCCGCGGGGTGAGCCGGCGGACGGTCGTGGTCTCGCCGCACTTCGACGACGCGGCCCTGTCGGTGGCGGGAGTGCTCGCGCGGGACGGGGGACCGGCGGTGATCGTCACGGCGCTGGGCGGGGTGCCGGGCGGGCAGGTCTCGGCATGGGACCGGCTGTGCGGGTTCGCCTCCGCCGAGGAGACGGCGCGGGAGCGGCGGGCGGAGGACGCCCGCGCGTGCGAGATCCTCGGGGCGGACCAGGTGGCGCTGGCCCATCCCGACGTCCCGGCGGCCGGGCTCCGGCTGCGGGAGCTGGAGGACTTCCTCGCCGCGCACGTCACGCCGGATACGCGGGTGCTGGTCCCGATGGGGATCGGTAACGTCGACCACGAGGCGGTCCGGGACCAGGCGCTCGAGGCGCTGTGGCAGGCCGGCGTCCAGGAGCCGTGGGTCTACGCCGACCTTCCGTACGCCGCCGCGGCGCGTGAGTGGGGCACCGCCTCGGCGGATCGGGCACTGGCCGCCACACCGCCGGTCCGGGCCCTCGCGGAGCGGCACCGGATCCGCCCCGTGCTGCGGATCCGGCTGGAGGGGGCCGAGTGGACGGTCAAACGGCGCGCCGTGCTGGCCTACGCCTCCCAGCTCGCGCCGCTCGCCTGTGACTACGGGGAGTTCCTCGCCGTGCCCGGGCCGCTCCAGCACGAGCTGGTGTGGGCCGTCGAGAGGTGATCCGGCCGCTCCGGCGCGGGTCCGCGGGGTCCGCCGGGTGATCGGGCCGTCTCGGCACGGTCCGGCGGGGGCTCCCTGGAGCGGCGGCCGGGCCCACGGGGCCGCGGGGTCCGTCGGGAGGTGACCCGGCCGCTCCGGCGCGGTCCGCGAGGATCCCGGCGGGGCGGCCGGGTCAGTGCGTGCCCGCGGGGACCCCGGCGGGGTGGCCGGCCAGGAGTTCGGCCGCCGCCTGGCCGCACGCGCTCGTCGCGCCGTAGGTGGTGATGTGCGTGCCGCCGGGCGTCGCGGGGCCCGGCAGGCCCATCTCCACCACGACCGCGTCGGGCCGCCGGGACAGCAGCGCGTCGAGCCGGGCCGAGACCCAGGCGTGCCGGTGGGCGTCCCGCACCACGACCACCAGCGGGCGTCCGCCGGTCAGCGGCGGGTCCGGGTCCTCGGCGCCGAGCCGTACGGCGCTCGTCCCGGGGAGCAGCGCGGCCAGCGGGGCGGCGACGCCCCAGGGGGTGGCCCGGTCGATGGCGATGTTCGTCTCCGACACGAACTCGATCACCTGTGGCGCCGAGGTCAGCGGCAGGCCCTCGCCGTGGACCCGGAGGGCGCGCCGGGCCGCCGCGAGACCGGCCGGGGCCGGCGCCGGCCGGCCCGTCGCCCAGGCGGCCCGGCGCTGCCCGGCCGACCAGGCCGCCAGGCGGCGCACCCGGGCGGCGGCCTCGGCCAGACGCTCCTCGGGGAGGGTGCCGTCGATCACGGCGTTCACGATGGCGTTGCGCATGAACCCGACCACGCCGGCGCCCTTGCGCTCGCCGCCCACGCAGACGGCGTCGGCCCCGGCGGCCAGGGCGCGGACGGCCGCGCCGGTCACGCCGTACCGCTCGGCGACCGAGGGCATCTCCACGCCGTCGGTCACGATCAGGCCGTCGAAGCCGAGCTCCTCGCGCAGCAGCCCGACGAGGAGGCGGCTGCTCATCGTGGCGGGGGCGGCGGGGTCGTAGGCGGGGACGAGCAGGTGGCCGGTCATCACGGCCTGGACGCCGGCCTCGATGGCGGCCCGGTACGGCGGGAGCGTCGTGGCGGCGAGCTCCTCGGCGGAGTAGGACACGGTCGGCAGGTCGTTGTGGGAGTCCACGGCGGTGGCCCCGTGGCCGGGGAAGTGCTTGGCGCAGGCGGCCACCCCGGCCGACTGCAGGCCGGTGACCCAGGCGCGGGCGTGCCGGGCCACCAGCCAGGGGTCGGAGCCGAACGCGCGGGTGCCGACGACGGGGTTGTCCAGGTCGGAGTTGACGTCGACCACGGGGGCGTAGTTCAGGGTGATGCCGGCCTCGGCCATGTCGTGGCCGATCCCGCGGGCGACCTCCTCGGTCAGCTCGGCGTCGTCCACCGCGCCGAGCGCGAGGTTGCCCGGCCGGGAGCTGCCGGTGAGCGCCTCCAGCCGGGTGACGTCGCCCGCCTCCTCGTCGGTGGCGATCACCACGTCCGGGTTCTCCGCCCGCAGGGCCGCGGTCAGCGCTCTGACCTGCGCGCCGTCCACGATGTTCCGGGAGTAGAGCGCGACCCCGCCGAGCCCTTCGGCCAGGCGCCTGCGCAGCCAGTCGGGCACCTCCACCCCCACGAACCCGGGTTGCAGGACGGTGTCGGCAAGCCCGGCCAGCTCGGGGCTCATGCCCGCCGGCCCGCCGCGAACGATCATCAAATGCCTCCAGCTCGGTTCATCACGAGTCGCTTGTTTCAGACGTACCACATGTGTACCATTCGGGTTGCGTAAATAGACAGGAAACTTTCCTAATAAATGTCTGTCCGGGGTGACCCATGCCCCCCGTCACCTGCCCGAAGAGAAGTCACCCACGAGGGAGACGGACAGGATGTCGCACGCCTCTTTCGACCGGCGGGGGATCCCGCTGGTGCTCCACCTGAACGGCCCCCTGGACGTCCCGGCGCTCCTCGGCGCGTGCGCCGCCGTCGCCGCGCGGCACCCGGTCCTCGGCCCGGTCCGGGTCGCCCGGACCGAGACGTCCGACCGGCGCTATCCGGAGGTCGCCGCCGCCGAGGTCACCCGCCCGTTCGACCTGGACCAGGGCCCGCTCGCCCGGTTCACGCTGGTCACGCTGGGACGCCGGAGCAGCCGGCTGATCTTCACGGCGCACGGCCGGGTGTTCGACGGCGGCTCCAAGGACCTCCTGCTCCACGACCTGGCCGACGCCTACTTCTCGCGGGCCGCGCTGCCCCCGCTGGCCGTGCCGTACGGCGAGCGTCCCCCGGCCGACGGCGCCGAGGCGTTCTGGGCACGGCGCTTCCACAAGCCACCGCCGGATCACTAGTCCCAGCTTTCGCTCCTGCTCGACCCGTCGG
>NZ_JBSFPS010000046.1:0-44268 GCF_053588315.1 Streptosporangium sp. NPDC003464
GACCGACCGGGGCAACTTCGAGTACTACGCGGGCCCGGTCATCCTGCCCGCCAAGGGCAAGTGCGTCCGCTTCTCCGGCGGCGGCCCCGGCGGCAGCACCAGCTCCGACTGGGCGAACTGCGGATGAGATCCGGGGGACGGCCGAGTCCTCGGCCGTCCCCCAGGTCCGTCCCGGCTCCCGGCCGGGTCTCTCCGCCCTGCGGGCTCAGCCCTGGCTGTTCAGGTCGCGCAGGGTGCGGGCCAGGTCCTCGCCGATCTCCTCGAACCGTCGGCGGGCGCTGTCCATGTCCAGGGCGACCGGCTCCCCGCCCGTCGCCTCCCTCAGCAACTCCTCGTTCTGGCGCTGGGCGGCGTCCTGGGCGGCCCGGACGGCCTCGGTCGCGGCCTCGGCGATCGACTGGCTGTCCAGGCGCGTGATGCGCGGGTCGAAGGTGATCTGCTGGATCCGGCCGGTGCCGTCCACCAGGGCCCGGGCCAGGCCGTCGGCGCCGAAGCCCTCTCCCGTGACGGCCGCCAGCTCGCCGTAGACGCCGCCGAGCCGGCCCAGCGTCTCCTCGCTCCGCCGTACGACCTCCTCCAGGTCCTCCAGGCTCTCCAGCTTCAGGTCGTCGGCGTTGAAGTTCATCACTTGTACTTCTCCGGGAGTTCTTTCTTGGGCGACAGCCATTCGAAGCCCGCGTGCGGCGGGAGCTGGGGCTGCTGGCCGGGCTTCTGGACGGGAGGCTCCTGGAAGGGCGCCAGTCCCTTGATATTGATCTTGGCCTGGGTGAAGTCGATCTTCGCGCTCTCGGTGGGCTCCAGGTTGAACGCCTGCAGCCACGCCTTGCCGGAGAAGTAGATCGACATGCTGCTGGCCCCCGCGGCGACGACCTTCCCGAGCGCGGCGGTCGAGGCGGCGATGACCTTGCTGGCCATGACGCCGAGCATCCGCAGGTTGAGCGCGGCGTTGCCCGCGTAGGGCGTCGCGAGCATGGCGGCGGCGATCGAGGCGAGGAAGAGCAGGGTCCCGGCGACCTTGGCGATCGCCAGCCAGTAGGCGCGGTAGGAGTCACCCAGCTCGTCCACGATCCCGGCGATCGTCTTGATGTAGGCGCGCAGGCTCTCCAGCGCCTCCTGGTAACGCTGGACGGCGTCGTCGAAGGCGTCGCGGTCCTCGGCGATCCAGCCGTCCTTGTGCTTGTTCAGCAGGGCGGCGGCGTAGCTCTTGTTGGCGGTGTCCAGGCGCGCGTGGATGGAGTCCCAGTTGTTGTAGATGTCGGCCATCCCCGGCACGTTGGCGACCGCGGTCGTCGCAATCGCCACGCCCGCCCAGAGCGTGGGCGCCAGCCGGGCCCCCTTCTCCAGGTTGCTGAGCACCTTCGTGGAGTTGACGAGCACGCCTCTGGCGCTCTTGCCCGCGGTCAGCGGGCTCGGCTTCTTACCCGGCGGTACCGGCATGTCGGCTCTTCCGGGTCACGTGTAGACGACGGTGCTGCTGTCCTCGGCGCGCCGCCAGTTGATCCTGGCGTTGTCCAGCGTCTCCTGCCAGGACTCCAGCACATCCACGGCCTGCATGAACTTCTCCCTGACGTCCTTCTGCACGTCGCGGTAGCGGATCCCGACCGCCAGTTCCCCGACGAGGCCCCAGCCGAGGCCGTCCAGGTTGGTACTGTCCACCATCCGGCGCAGCTCCGTGACCTTCGGAAGGACGTCCTCGCCTATCTCCGTGCGGATCCCTTGGATCGCCTTCGACGTGACGTACCTGTCCTGAGTCATGCGGCCTCCCCGATCAACAACCGTTCCGGAATATCTCCTATCACCCCGTCCCGGCCGTCCCGCGCCCTCATCTGGCCTGTTCAGCATGGTTTCGATGATCGGAAACTTCACGGACAGCCGCCGTTCACCTGTCACACCGGTGCGGCCGTCCGGTGATCACGCTTCTATGCTGTGGGCTACCGCGCACCCGGCGAGGCGGAGGTGGGATGCAGACCCGTCGCGATCTTTACCAGGCGTACAAGCTGATGACCCAGCGCCTGGGAATGGCCCTGCTCCAGGGCGAACCGGACCTTCCCGAGTCGCCGATGCGCAGGCACAACGTGGCGATGTTCGGCAGTGTGCTGGTCGCGGTGCTGGTGACGGCCGTCTTCGGCATATTGGGGCTGCTGTGGCCCGGCAACGCGACCAAGCTCACCCAGCCGGGGACCCTGATCGTGGAGGAGGAGTCGGGCGCGACCTTCGTCTACAGCGCCCCGCAGGGGAAGATGATCCCCGTCGACAACGTGACCTCCGCCCGGCTGCTGCTGGGTGAGGGGGAGGTGAAGGTCCGCACGGTCACCGCGGCCTCGCTCGCGGGGTTCCCGCGCGGCGCGCTGGTGGGCATCCCGGGCGCCCCCAAGTCCCTGCCCGCCCACGACCGTCTGGTCCGCACCCCCTGGTCGGCCTGCGTGGTGGAGGGGGTGGACGCCAACGGCGAACGCCGCCCGTACACCTCACTGGTCGGCGGCCTCGACATCGGCGGCAGGCCGATCGGGGCGGACACGGGCATGGTCGTCGAGGAGGGCGGCCAGGTCTGGCTGCTCTGGTCGGACCAGCGGATGCGGGTGCCGGCCAAGAGCATGCCGGCGCTGACCCAGGAACAGCCCCGCCAGGTCCCCTCCGCCTGGCTCAACGCGCTGCCCATCGGACCCGACTTCCAGAGCCCGTCCATCCCGGGTCTCGGCACCGCGGCGCGCGGGCCCGACGGCCTGAGGTCCGCGGTCGGCAGGGTGTACACCGTGCCGTCGATGACCGGCGGGGCCCCGAAGTGGTACGTCCTGCTCGCCGACGGCCTGGCGGACCTCACTCCCACCCAGGCCGCCCTGCTGCTGGGGGACCCCGCCATCAAGAAGGCGTACGGCCGTATGAAGCCGCTGCCTGCGGACCTGGCCCCCGCGGAAGCGAACGGGATGAAGCACTCAGCCACCAAGCTGGGCGGCGAGGAGCTCCCCCCGACCATGCCGAAGCTCACCACGGCGCCGCCGACGAGCCCGCTCTGCGCTGTCTACGCCAACACCGAGCGTGGTTCGGCCCGGGCGGTGCTGACGGTGGGCAGCACGGCGCGGATCCCGCCGCCCCCGAGGGGCTGGTTCAACCAGGAGGTGGTCGACCAGGTGGTGCTCCCGCCGGGCCGCGGCGCCCTGGTGGGCCTGCTGCCGGGCAACGGCAGGATGGACGCGATCGGGCCGCTCTTCCTGATCAGCGACCAGGGGCGCCGGCACTCCGTCCCGTCCGCGGACGTGCTGTCGATCCTCGGCTACACCCCGCAGGAGGTCGCCCCGCTGCCGGCGCATCTGGTGCGGCTGATCCCCGAGGGCCCGGTGCTCGACCCGGCGGCCGCGAGGACACCCATCCAGGTCAGCCAGCCGGCGCCGGTCCGCTCCCCGGGGGCGTAGGGACAGCCCCACCGGGCGGGCACGGACCCGTGGACCGGTGATGGGCGGGCCCGCGTTCCGGTGCCCGCCCCTGGCTCCCCGGTGCCCGGCTCCGTCCCGGACAGGGCGGGGCGGGCACCGGATCTCAGGCCGGGCGGCCGCTCAGCCGCGGTCCGACCGTCGCGTGGGCCCGCCCATGCGCTCGTCCATCGACCGGGCGAAGCTCTCGTACGCCTGCGACAACTGATCTTCCGTCTTGGTGAAGTCGATCGGCCCCTGCGGGAGTGGCATGTCCTCCCCCAGCGCACCGCTCAGCAGTTCGCGGGTCTGACGCTCGCCGTCCTCCTGAGCCTGGCGGAAGGCCTTCGTCAGCTCGTCGGCCAGCTCATGGCTGTCCAGGCGCATCACGCGCGCGTTGAGCTCGATCTTCTCCACGTGGCCGGACCCGTCGATGATCACACTGATCAGGCCGTTGGCGCCCGTCCCCGTGCCGCGGATCTCCCCGAGCTCCTGCTGGACGTCGGCGA
The DNA here is from genome assembly GCF_053588315.1 of Streptosporangium sp. NPDC003464. Taxonomy (NCBI): domain Bacteria; kingdom Bacillati; phylum Actinomycetota; class Actinomycetes; order Streptosporangiales; family Streptosporangiaceae; genus Streptosporangium; species Streptosporangium sp. NPDC003464. Next base: position 3,917 of record NZ_JBSFPS010000046.1, read on the forward strand.
GACGCTCCATCGCCTTCTCGGCTTCCTTCCCGATTCTTTCCAGACTTTCCAGATCAAAATTATCGGGATCAAACATCCGCGCCCCCAACCGAACCGTGTGTGATCAAAAGTAACTCAAACCACTCCTGACATGGAAGAAATTAACCGATAGTGTCCCGACAGCGTTAACAGCACACCATTAATAAGCAACACCGGGCAAAACGTTCAGTGATACGGACCGGAGGATCGTCACCCCATGGCCCAGGACAAGTACGTCACTTCCTCCGCCATCGCGAACATCCAGCGGAACCTCGGCGAGCGGGTCATCCCGGGACTCCATGAGCTCAAGAAGGACATCGACTCCACCGATGTGGGCTTTCCAGGGTTCGGGCTGCTCGGCATGTTGATGGGCAGTAAATACGCCCAGACGCAGGACGACATCAAGCAGATGGTCGATGACGCCGTCACCACCGTCGACGCCTGGATCTCCGCGCTGGAGACCATCAAGAAGAACTGGCGCGACGCCGAGGACGCCAACACCGTCGTCTACCGGTGACGACCGGGAAGAAGGAGGGGACAGATGTCCTTCCCCCTGGCCACAGTGGCCATCGAGAGACTCAAGGCCGCCGCCAAGCTGGACCCCCGCCTCTGGTTCGCGGTGGCCATCGTCACCCCGGCGCTGGCGAACGTCCCGGGCATGGGTGACGCCAAGGCCAACTGGAACGGCCTGGCCAAGGATCTCGAGGTGAAGTACCCCAGCATGGTCGGCAACGCGGTCTTCCTGTCCCGCGGGAACTGGATCGCCGACGACGCCGAGTCCTTCCTGCACGCGACCGCGGTGTTCGGCGGCGAGCTGCAGCGGCTCAGCGGCATCTGTTACAACATGGAGGGCCAGCTCGACAAAGTACGCGGCGCCTACTACGACTACTGGCTGGGAGTCGTCAAGATCGCCGGCGTGGCCCTCCTCTTCGCCATGACCACCACCGCGCTGGCGGCCACGCCGTGGGGACTCCAGGCGAGGCTGATGATGACCAAGCTCGCCATCACCGAGAAGATCCTTCTCGCCAAGATGTCGGGGCTCCTGGTGACCCATCTCCAGCTGTCGGGCGACACCCTGGTCAATCTTCTCAAGTCGATGAGCGACCTGTTCAACATCAAGCCCACCGACGGCCTCAAGATCGACTTCAGGCAGGCCGTGATCTCGACGCTTCCGCCCTCCCAGTGGGTGGCCCCCAAGCGCGACGTCCCCGCGCCGTACCAGGCACCCCCGGCCACGCCTCCGACCACGCCCCCGGCCACACCCCCGAGCACGCCTCCGACCACACCCCCGAGCACGCCCCCGACCACGCCCGCCGGCGGCCGCTGACCCCCGCCCGCCGGCCCGCGGCCGGCTCGGGGCGGCCACTCGGCGGGCCGCCCCGAGCGGGTGTCACCAGCCGAAGTCCGGAAGCAGCGACGGCATCTTCACCTCGGGCGTCTTGGGCAGGGGGGCGGTCAGCCCTCCGGTGCTCGGATCGTAGTTGAGGGCCTGGGTGAACTCGGGGGTCTTCCCCTGGACGGCGGCCACACCGGGCAGTGACTGGCTCTGCTGGTTGTAGAGGACGGCTATGGCGCTGACGATCCCGGTGATCCTCCAGACGCCCTTCGTGTGCGCGTCCACGATCCGCTGCATGGTGGCCCCGAGCCTGAGCGTGATGCCCAGCGCCTGGCCCTCGGCGGTCGCCGCGAAGGCGGCGGTGGCGCGGGCCAGCGAAACATACGTCGCGAGCCCCGCCAGAACCGTCGCTATGCCCTGGCAGACGACCGCACCCCAGAAGTAGACCTCCGCCGCCACGTCGAGGCTGCCTCCCACGCCCTTGCGTCGGCTCTCGAACAGCGCGAGGTTGGTGTCGAACTCGTTGAAGGTCTTCACGAACGTGTCGTAGGAGGTACCCACCCACTGCTTGTTGTTGCCGATCTCCCTCACGAGCCGCCCCATCTCCTGCCGGAGGAGGGCGATGTCACCGCCCGCGGCCTGGACCGGGTCGATCATCGGGGGGCGCACCTCCGCGGGCTTGGGATCGGGCTTGGCGCCGGGCTTGAGGAAGAGGGAGGCAGGGCTGGCGAGCGGCTGGATGTGGACGGGCGACTTGTCGTTCCACTGCGCCGCGGCCCGCTCCATCTCGGGCGAGTCGCCGCCCATCAGCCCCATCAGGAACGTGATGGGCCGCGCGTACGGGATGACGACCGCGGCCATCCCGGCCAGGGCGGTGGCGCCTATGTACATGGCCGGAGCTGAGTCGTACTTCCCCATGGATGTCTCTCCCCTACTCGATCACCGCGGGTGCGACGTCGCCGTCGCCACCCCAGACGCTCTCGTCCTCCGAGAGCCAGGTGGAACGGTCACGGTCCTTGTCCCCCTCGCCCATTCCGCCGGCCATCGGGGCCATCGGCATCATCGGCATGCCGCCGGCACCCAGACCGGCGCCCAGACCGCGCCCCAGACCCGCGCCGGCGCCCGGGCCGGCGTTCACCCCCCCGGCGAAGGATCCGACGCCGGCGCGGTTGCCCGTGCCCAGGCCCCCGGTGGACGAGCCGTCCGTCCCCGGCGCCCTCAGGTCCGAGATGTTCGGTGTCCTCGGCGTGTTGGCCAGGGCGTCCGCGATCGACTGCTTGGGGTCGTATCCGGCGAGCTGGGTCTTGAGCGGGTCGTCCAGCCCGTTCCTGCCCTGCGTGCCGTCGTCGAAGTTCGGGGTCTTGGGCAGGTCACCGGCACCTGGAGGCTTGGGCAGGTCGTCCTCGCTCGGAGGCTTCGGCAGGTCGTCGTCATACGGAGGCTTCTTCAGATCGTCCAGGCCATCGTCATACGGAGGCTTCTTCAGATCATCCAGGCCATCGTCATACGGAGGCTTCTTCAGATCATCCAGACCATCGTCATACGGAGGCTTCTTCAGATCATCCAGAGGCTTCAGCAGGTCATCCTCACTCGGAGACTTCGGAAGATCGCCGAACTTGGGGTCGCCCAGGTCCTTCGGATCGAATTTCGCAGGCTTGATGCCCCCGGTGGGGAGCTCGGGACCGCCCTTCTCCTCCGGCGGCGCCGCGGAACTGGCCTTGTGGGCCTCCTTGGCGTTCGCCACCACGCCGTCGAGGGCCTTCTTCCAGGACTCCAGCACATCCTTGGCCTTCGTCAGGGCGTCGGCGGCGCTGTCACGCACCTCGCGGTGCGCCACGTTCAGACCTCCGCCGATGACGCCGAAGGTGAGCACGTGCATGTCGATGGCCCTGGTCCTGCCGCTGAGCTCCGTCATGACCGGAGCGCGTTTACCCATGCTGTCGCCAAGACCGATGACCCTGTCGTGCTCCATCTTGAACCCGGGGTCCATCATGCGCGGGTCCACGACACCGGGTTTCGTGTTCGCGTTCGGCAGGCCGTAGGCGCCGTAGGGGTTGGCTCCGGAGGAGCCGGAGGGGGTGGCTCCCGAGGAGCCGGAGGAGTCGGTCACAGTGCCCTCCACCACGGGGACGGGCCCCGCGAAAGCTGATCGCGTCGATCACGCAGACTACGTCAGCCTTTCGGAGGCCGTACAGGGCGACCAGCTACCAAATATGGACTTAAGGCTCTATGTGGGACATAACTCATATAAGTCCATGTAAGTCACCATCACCTTACGGATTACACATATATCGGATATATATGCAATTGTAATCAAATGTTAACTTGATCGGCCGGTGTTGCTGTGACACTTGATCGCTACTGTGGTTTTTCGTCGTCATCGCCTGACCATCCGGGGGCGGGCGAGTGCGAGCAGATCACGTGGAGGTGACCGTGGCGCAGCAGACACAGGTAAGCGAAGCCGACCTGGTGGCGGCCATCAACTGGATCGAGGAGTCCGCAGGGCGGATCCGCGACATCCAGAAGAAGCTTGACACGGCGGGCGCCGAGCTCAAGGTCAACTGGGTGGGCCAGTCGCACGCGGCGTTCGACAAGGTCCACCGGCTGTGGCACCAGCGCATCGACGTCATCCTGGGCAGTCTCCAGACTCTCGCGGAGAACATCGGGTCGAACAACAAGAACTACGCGGCGTTCAACCAGGAGCGGGAGCAGGCGATCAACCAGATCGAGGCGCTCATCAACGCCGCGGCCCCCGCTCAGTACGGCAAGTGAACACCTCCCCGACTGCTCTTCGATGACGAACGGAGACCATGATGGTTGATTTCGACGTTACAAAGGTCAACTTCGGCGGCCTGGAGACCGGTGAGGGCGCCTTCCAGTCGGCCTTCAACAGCCTCGTCGGCGAGTTGGAGGACCTGGAGACCAAGCTCCTCCAGAAGACCGCGATCTGGCAGGGCTCCGCGCAGGAGGCCTTCAACACCACGCGGACGCTCTGGCAGACCGAGGCCAAGGGCCTGTCGGACATCGTGTCGCTGATGGCCAAGAACATCACCATCACCCGGATGAACATGCAGGACGTCGAGCGGATCAACGCCGCCATGTTCGACGGCAAGTGATCGAAGGCACATCCGTGCAGCCCTCTCGGCCGCCGAAGGCTGGGAGGGCATGGGGCGTGACCATGAACGGGGAGTTTAGACATGGGTCGCGATGGTGGGATCGAGGTCACCCACAAGGCCGTCAAGGACGCCAAGACCGACCTCGAGGAAGTGCTCAAGATACTCAGTCCCGATCCGAAGGACCGTAAGGCGACCCCCGTCTTCTCCCAGAGCGGGCCCATCCAGCAACTGCTCCAGGACCCCACGGCGATCGGCGGTTTCTGGCCCGCCGCCCAGGGCTTCCAGACGAGCGTGCGCAACGCCGGGAGCGCGGTCGGCAACTCCTACGTGGAGATCACGACGCAGCTCACGAACGCGATCGGACTGCTCAAGGTGGCGCTCACGCGCCTTGAGACCGCCGAAAAGGCCGGGACCGAGCACGCCGGACAGGCCCAGGTCTGACAGGCGCGGGACTGCTCATGCACGACGGGACAGGCATCATGCCGGTCCGAGGGGACGGGTGAGGCACCGTGGCCGCCAAAGAACTGCCGATCAAGCAGAAGATCGACACCTCCGAATTCGACGGCGTCACGCTGGACACGCTGAAGTCCGCGCTCGGCAACGCCAAACCTGAGCTGATCGAGAGCGCGGCGGGAGAGTTCAGGACGGCGATGGCCAACCTGAAGACCCTCATCGAGTCCCTCGATCGGCACCTCAAGGCCTTCGACGAGCACTGGACCGCCGGCGAGGACGCCAAGGTGGTCAAGGCCCAGCTCCGGCGGATCCGCGAGTCGGCGCAGAACGTGGTCGACACGGTCGTGGCGCCCAATCCCCCCGGGAAGATGGGGCCCTTCGCCCCCCGGGGCATCGCCCCGGCCATGGAGATGTACAGCACCACCCTGAGGGCGTTCAGGGGCGATCACATACCGGATAAAGCGGATAAGGACGTCTCCTTCCTCGAAGGCGCCTTCCAGGGCGGGATGGCCGGCGCCGGCGCCGGCGCCGGAGTGGGGTTCTTCGTCGGCGGGGTCGGCGCCGTGCCCGGGGCGGTCATCGGCGCCGTCGGCGGCACGGTCATCGGCGGCGTCACGTCGCTGTTCACCGACGGGCCCTTCCAGAACATGTTCGGCGACTCGAAGGCCGAGCAGGACCTGAAGGCCGCCAAGGAACACCTGAAGAAGCTGACCGCGGCCACGGACCAGGTCAACGAGGCCTTCCCGGTCTCGGTCAAGACCGACATCCCGGAATTCACCCCGCCCGACCTCACCATCCCGCCCATCACGCCCACCGGGGACAAGTACGGACCCAACGGCACCGGCTCCTACCCCCCGGGCGGCGGACAGCCGTATGTCCCGGCCTTCACCATGAACGGCCTCCCGCCGGGCTCCGGGCCGGGCGGGCTGGACGGCGGCCCCGGCGTCCCGGGAGGCGACCTGCCCGGCGGTGGGCTGCCCGGCGGCGGCCTGCCGGGCTGGAACGGCCCGGACGGGAACGGGCCCGGCCAGAACGGGCCCGGCTGGGACGACCCCACCGGGAACGGGCCCGGCTGGAACGACCCCGGCCAGAACGGCCCCGGCGCGGACGGCGGATACCCCGGCGGCCCGGGGACCGGCGGCACGGGCGGGAACGGCACCCGTCCGGGTGGGGACCCCGGGCAGGACACCAAGCTGGCCGGCTACAACGCGCAGCTCAACGACCTCGCCGGCCAGCAGGGCCAGCTGGGCGACGCGGGCCGGCAGAACCTGCTGGGCGGCACCGGCCAGCAGGGCTCCTCGGGCAACGGTTCGGCGAACACCGTCACGGGCGTCGGATCCTTCCCGCCGGGGGGCGCCGGCGGCCACGGAGCCGGCGGGGCGGGAGCCGACGCCAGGGGCATGAGCGGCGCGCGCGCCCTCGGCGCGGGCACCGGATCGACGATGCCCGTCGTCCCGCACGGCGCATCCAAGGCGGACGAGGACAGCGAGGAGCGCTCGCGGACCACCTGGATGCTGGAGGACGAGGACCTCTTCATGAGTGACAAGCCCGTGACGTCGCCCTTCATCAACGGGGCTGCGAAAGGTAAGACATGAGCAAGAATGACGATTTCGGCGACCCGCCTCCCGAGCTGGAGCTCGCGAAGAGCTGGCCCGGGCTCGTGGAGGCGAGCGGCGCCGACATCAAGGCCGACCACGAGCGGATCAGGCAGATCGCCAAGGCGCTGCGGAGCGAGCTCGACGCGCTGCACGGCCAGAGCCCGGCGTCGATGAGCGCCACCTGGAGCGGCCCCGGCACCCTCGGCGAGGTCTCCGGGCTGGGCAACGTGGGCCCCTCCGACACCGGAAAATGGCAGACGGCCGAATACTTCGGCCAGAACATCGCCCAGAGCTACAAGGTGCTGAGCGGCAAGTACTACAAGCTGGTCGAGCACTACGAGGCCCTGGTCGCCGCGGTCGAGAAGGCCGTCGGCAACTACGAGAAGGCCCATGGCGGCGACAGCACGGGAGGCCAGGGCGGCGGTACCGCCGCCGCGAGCGCGCGCGGCTGGGAACCGCTCAGGGTCTACTCGGCTCTTTACGGCATCGACGAGGGGCAGCTGACCAGGGCTCAGATCGAGGCCAAGCTCCAGGCCACCGATCCGGATCGGCTGGAGCGGGCCGGGCAGACCTTCCGCACCGCCGCGGAAATGCTCGGCGGCAAGTCGGGCGGCAACGGCGGCGGCGAGCTGGGGATCCAGGCCGCGATCAGCAAGAACGCCAAGGAGCTTTCGGAGGCGTGGAACGGCAAGGGCTCGGCCAATGTGCAGGCCGTGCTCCATAGGCTCCACGGCACGGCGGGAGCGCTCGGCGAGGCGATGCTGGGTACCGGTGTGGCGCTGTCCTGGTACGCCGGCCGGCTCAAGCACTACCGCGACACCGTCCCGCCCCTGCTCCTGACTCCCAATCTGAACAGCACCCCCGGTCTGAAGACCGACCCGCCGTACGCCCTCCCCACGCCGAACACCAGCAGCACCCCCTCCGGCACCACCCCCTCCCCGTACACGCCGCCGTCCCTCCTCCTGCAGCCGGACCCGAACGAGCCGGCCCGGGCCCACCTGCGCAAGTTCAACGAGGAGATCAACACGATCAACCAGTCGATCTCCGAGGGGCTGGCCTTCGATCTCCCCGCCATCGATCCGGTCGAGTTCGCCCCGAAGACCCAGCAGAAGCCGATCACCGTGGGCGACGTGAGCCCGACCGACAAGGATTCGGGCGGGGTGTGGAACGGCGGCTCCGGTAGCTCGGGCGGCCAGTCCGGCGGGTCGGGCGGCTCCGGTGGCTCGGGTGGGTCCGGTGGCTCGGGCGGATCCGGTGGGTCCGGTGGCTCGGGCGGGTCCGGTGGGTCCGGTGGCTCGGGCGGGTCCAGTGGGTCCGGTGGCTCGGGCGGGTCCGGTGGGTCCGGTGGCTCGGGCGGGTCCAGTGGGTCCGGTGGCTCGGGCGGGTCCGGTGGTCAGGACGGCGGCTCCGGCGGCCAGGACGGCTCCGACGGATCCGGTGGCCAGGATGGCGGCTCCGGTGGTCAGGACGGCTCGGGCGGCCAGGACGGCTCGGGCGGTCAGGACGGCTCCGACGACGGCCGGCAGGACGGGACAGGCCCGGAGGCACCCGCCGTCATCGGCGGGACCGACCAGCAGTCCCAGCAGACCGAGCTGGCCAACGCCCACCAGAACCCCTGGACCGGAGGGCCGAACCTCAACGGCCAGACGGGGCCGAACACGCTGACCAACACCGGGACGGGTCCCAACACACTGACCAACACCGGGGTGATCCCGCCCATCCGGGAAGGCGGCCCGACCGGTCTCCGTCCCGTCCTCGGTCCCGGCACGATGTTCGGCGGCCAGGGCGGCGCGGCGGCCGCGGCGGCGGAGATGGGCGTCCTGCGGGCGGGCATGCCCGCGACGGGCTCGCCGTTCATGCCGTTCATGCCGGGGGCCGGCGCCCACGACGAGGGAGTGCAGGAGCGCGACCGGACGGTCTACGACCCGGAGGGCGACGTGTGGACCTCCCAGAACCAGACCATCCCTCCCCTGATCTGCTGACAGGGACGAGATGCACCAGGAAGGACAGTTCTTCGGCGATCTGCTGGCCGACAGCGGGCGGCTGCTCTCGGAGCTGGAGAACCTTCAGGATCTGGCGGAACAGCCGCTCCGGGGCAGCGGCCAGGCGGCGGACGGGCAGGTGAGCGCCGTGGTCGGCCCGGACGGACGGCTGTGCGAGCTGAACCTCAACCCGCGGGTCATGCGGATGGCCTCGGAGGATCTCGCGGGGGAGATCCTCACGGCGGTGAACGCCGCTCTCGACGACCTCCGTGCGGGCCTGCCCGGCCTGGACGCGGTGACGGCCGTAGACCCCGCGGCGCTCGCCGAGAGCCTGGACGGCGTCCACGACGACGTGGTGCGCCGTCTGGAGGAGTTCGCCTCGGGGATCGAGCTCACCGTGCGGCGCCTGGAGGAGCGTTGAGCACCGGCGACGGCGTGACCGTCTCGCACGCCGACCGCCGGAGCGGGGGCACGGGGCTCTCGGCGGCCGGCGCGAGCCAGGCGGAGGGGGTCCGGGCCCTGCGCGCCTACCTTGAGGGGGAGGGCGACCCCTGGGGGGACGACGAACTGGGGAGCATGGTCGGCGCGGCCTACCGAGAGGTGACCCGGCAGGCGCTGGAGGTCTACGACTCACTGGTCGAGCACCGTGTGACGACGGGTGAGAACGTCGAGACGTCATCGGTGAACTACCGGTCGGTCGAGCAGCGCAGCGAGGAGGAGACCGCCCGGCTCCTGCGGGCCGTCCAGCAGGCCTGAGGCCCACCCGCCGCCGACCCGCGGGCCGGTCCAGCGGGTCTGGGGCCCGCCTACCGCCGCAGGTCGGCGGGGGGCAGTATCACACCGGCCGGGCTGGTGGGGTTGATCACGACGCCGACGCCGGCGGGCAGCAGGCCGGCCAGGTCGCCGCCGCGGATCCGCTGCCAGCCCGTGGCGCCCTCCGGGAGCTCGCCGGGCAGGTGGGCCTGGGCCGTGTAGGCGAACGCCGCCCGCCCCTCACCCGTGTCGAACACGGGGATGCCCCCGTCCGGCCCGGCGGCCACGATCACCTGGGCCTCCAGGAGCAGCGGGACGATCTCCTCCCCCGTGGCGTAGCCGGCCGAGCTGAGCTGGACGGCGCCGTCGACGGGGTCGGTCGGCTCGGGGTAGCCCAGCGCCACCGGCGAGGGCCGGTAGTTCGGATTGCGCCGGAACTCTCCGGTGATCTCGCCGCGTTCGTCGGCCCGCCACGCGCCGACGACGCCGTACGGCGGCACCTCGCCCCCGGGGTCGAAGAACGGGTCGATCGCGTAGAGCCATGTCCCGGGGCTGCGCCGCGCCCGTTCGCGCAGCTCGTCGGTGAGCGGCGGGGGCGGTGGGGCGTCGTTCACTCAGATCCTCCTGGTCATGCCCGAGGGTAGCCCGGGTAAGGGTCGTAGTGCGGATTGGGGATGAAGTTCTCCGGCGTTTTGGGCACCCCCTCCGGCCAGGCACCGGAGATGTACCGCCGGTGCACGCCTCCGGGGAAGGCGATCTCCTGCTCGTGGTACAGGCGGGCGCCGTTGCTGCCGTAAGTGGAGAAGGTGTCACGGACGTCGATCCCGCCGGGGGCGTCCACCTCGTAGACGTAGCGCCTCGGGAGGACGTTGTCGATGTCCTGGCGCGTGCTGGTGCCCACGAAGGCGGAGGGCCGGTTTCTGTTGACGTAGTCGTCCAGATTGGTCATGGAGGTGTCCCGCGGGTGGAAGCCCTGCTCGAACACCTCCTCCGGCGGCCTGTTGTCGGCCCGGTAGACCGGTGGGCGGTCCCTGCGCCAGATCGGGTACGGGACGATCGACTTCACGTCGACGTTCTTGTCGACGGCCGACTCCAGATAGTTGTCGGGGCCGCGCAGGGGCGTGGGCGGGCGCTTCGGGGGCTGGGGGCCGGGGGCGGCCTGCTGCCGGGCGGAGGACTTGCGCAGCAGCTTGGAGGCCTGTCCGAACAGCCGGAGCGCGCTCCGTTTCAGCAGGTCGACGATCCGGCGGACGGCCTGCCGTACGGCCAGGCGGGCGCCGCCCACCACGGCGGGGATCACCGTGAGAGAGGCTCCCGCGGTGGGTCCGGCGGCCGTGACGAGCCGGGACATGTTCACCGCGAACCGGACGATGATGACGATCAGCGCCACTTTCAGGGCGAGCACCGCCATGGCCGTGATCTGCAGGGCGGAGCCGATGAGCATGGCGGCGCTGACCGCGTCGCCGTTGCGGCCCGAGTTCTTCTCCCAGTCCCGCTCGAACGCCCTGACGTCGCCGCCCTCGTTACGGGAGACGGTCCGGACGGCGTGCGCGTCGGCGGCCGCCGAGGCGCGCGCCAACGTCGTCCCGCACGAGATCCACTGCTGCCCGGACTCGTGCATCTTGTCCTCGTCGCACACCGGCCAGGGCACTCCGACGATGTTGGCGAAGGCGGCCAGCTCGGCCGGCGGTTGCAGCGCCAAGTGACGTACGGCCTCAGAGGTCCAGGCGGCGGGCGATGCGGTCGAGCTCGCCCATCGCGTCCTCGAAGGTCCGGTTGTAGGCCGCCTCCGCCTCCCTGACCTGGCTGAGCGCCGCGTCGGGGTCGTTGACGTATCTCATGGGATTGGCCTCCTCCCCGAAGGCCTCCTCCATGACCTGGCCGACCCGCTCCTGGAGGTCACGGGCCGCGTCACGGATGACTTCCTTGATCTTCTCGGCGAGCTCGCCCGAGCTCAGGCGCATCGCCTTGGGATTGAGCTCCAGCTCGCGCAGCCCGTCGCCCGAGTACTCCACGGTGACCAGCCCGTCCTCGTCACGCGCCCGCCCGACCACCGTGGTCAGGGACTTCCGGACCTCCTCGAACCGGGCGAAGTGCGCCTCGGTGTCCCGCAGGACCTTGTGGATGTCGACGTTCGCGAAATCTCCGAGCTCCGCCACCGGCTGCTCCATTTCCACCGCGGTCAGGTCGGCCACGTACGTACCGGAAGGCACATCCAGCCACTTCCGCAACAACCTAACCGATTCCCGTACTTCCGGGACACCGACCTGGTGATCTCTCCGGCCCGCGCTCAGCCCGCCAGACCGCGCACCCAGGAGTAGACGTCCAGCACGCCGAGGGCGAGCGGGAACAGCGAGACGATCAGCAGGACCTCCAGGATGTCCCCGGCGCGCCCCCAGAAGGGGGAGGGCTTCCCGGACGGCAGCCACAGCCCGATGACCGCCGAGATCACCGCGACGCCCAGCAGCCCCATCACCGCGGCGACCGCCGCCACGCCGCCCGCGCCGGCGACGTGCGAGATCACGAGGGTGACGATCCCGACGAGGCCAGAGACGATCAGCCAGAGCCGCTGGCCGAGCCCCTGGAAGACCCGGGCCCGCATGATGAGCGTCAGCGACAGCGTCGACGCGGTGGCCACGGCGACCCAGCCGTCGGCCATCGCGAGATACAGCAGGGCGACCAGCGCCACCATGCCGACCCCGGCGACCAGCCCGGTCGCGTAGCGCTGCGCGTGGACGGTGCGCTCCCGGATGGAGGCCCCGTCGATCTGCTGGTTGTCGTTGCGCAGCTCGTCGGCGCTGGTCGGCATCGTGGGCATCGGCAGGCGGGCCAGCCGGAAGGACAGCATCGGGATCAGCGGGCTGAAGGCCAGCAGGATCGCGAGGGTGACCGCGGCGACTCCCGCGGCGGAGGCACCGGAGATCATCACGACGGCGGCGCTCAGCGATCCGGCCATCGAGGCGATCGCGGTGCCGAGGAAGCCCGGCACGCCGTCGGCGATCGCGATCACGCCGATGGTGGCCACGAGGCCGACGGTGGCGAAGGCGGCGAGCATGTTCGGCGCGCCGAAGCCGAACGCGCCCCCGGCGCCCGCCGGCGCCATGAGCCCGGCGAAGAAGCCGTACGGCAGGGCCGCGTAGCCGATCAGCGCGCCCGCGGGCGAGTCGCCCACGGCCCGGGACAGCGCGGTGCCCGCGACGATCAGCAGGAACGCGAACACCCCGGCGAGCACCGCGGAGACCGTCCACGGCGGCCCCGTCAGCGCCAGGGCCGCCGAACCGGCGACCAGGACCGCGGTCGCGACCCCCACCCCCACCAGGCGGGTGTGCCGGTCGGTCCACTTCCCGTTCCCCTCCGTGACGCCGGTGGCGACCACGTCGGCCACGTCGTCGAACATGGCGGGGGGCAGCACGGCCTCGCGCGGCCTGAGATAGAGCACCTCGCCGTCGAGCACGCCCAGGGCGCCGAGGCTCTGGCCGATGTCGAGCGGGGGGCCGCCGAGCCGCTGGAGCACCCATCCGGGGGCCGCCGCCGAGTCGCCGCCCACCTCGTCGACCGCGCGCAGCAGGCTCGGCAGCACGTGGGGCAGCGGGATGTCGGCGGGCAGCGCCAGATCGACCTTCCTGCGGGGGGCCACGATCGTGACGTGGCACAGGGTCGGCAGCGGCGGGGCGAACTGCGCCAGCGCGCTCTGCAGCATCGGCCCCTGAGCGGGCGGTTGAGCCAGCGACCTCACAGTCGTACTCCCTCTCACCACAGGCATCACGGACATCGTGGACATCCACGGATACGGTATCGGGGAGAACGGGGATCATGCGCGACAGCCGCACATAAACGTTTTCTGGTAGGAAAGGACCGCAAACGATCAGGGGGGCGATTCCAGGGTGAGCATCGTCATCGTACGGCGCCCGGAGCGCCGGCCACCGCCCAAGCCGCCGCGGGGCGAGATCCTGCTCGAGTCTCCGCCGGAGATCCCCGAGGTCCAGTCCCAGGGGTTCACCGCGGTGCTCACCTATCTGCCGATGGTCGCCGGCGGCGCCGCGATGGGCCTGATGTTCACCGCCGGCGGCAACTCCAACCCGATCATGTACGTGGCGAGCGGCCTGTTCGCCATATCCATGATGGGCATGACGCTGGGCCAGATCGGCCGCCAGTCCGGTGAGCGCAAGCAGCGGCTCAACGGCCTGCGCCGCGACTACTTCCGCTATCTCTCCCAGGTCCGCAAGAAGGTGCGGCGGGCGGCCACGCAGCAGCGCGAGGCCCTCGAATGGAGCGGCCCCGCCCCCGACTCGCTGTGGTGGGTGGCGATGAGCCAGCGCCTGTGGGAGCGGCGGCCCCGCGACGACGACTTCGGCACGGTACGGCTCGGCACGGGTGTGCAGAAGCTCGCCGTCCAGCTGATCCCGCCCGACTCCAAGCCGGTCGAGGATCTGGACGCCCTGTCGGCCGGCGCGCTGCGCAGATTCGTCCGGGCGCACTCGACGGTCGCCGAACTGCCGGTGGCCGTGGCCCTGCACTCCTTCGCCCGGATCAACCTGACCGGCGACCCGGTCGCCGTGCGCGAGCTCGTGCGGGCGATGATCGCCCAGATGACCGTGTTCCACTCCCCCGACGACATGCGGATCATGGTGTGCGCGAGCAAGGAGTGGATGACCCAGTGGGACTGGGTCAAGTGGCTGCCCCACGCGCTGCACCCGGAGGAGACCGACGCCGCCGGCCAGGTGCGGCTGATGGCGGAGAACCTCGGCGAGCTCGACCGGCTGCTCGGCCCGGAGCTGAAGGAGCGCGCGCGGTTCAGGCCCGGCGCCTCCTCCGACGCCCTGCCGTACCACGTGCTGATCATCGACGGCGGCCACGTGCCGCACGACTCCCAGCTCGGCACCGACGCCATCCAGGGCGTCACCGTGATCGACCTGTCCGGGTCGGCGGGACCGATCGAGGAGAAGAACACCCTCCGGCTGGACATCCAGGAGGACGGCTTCTTCATGGTGAAGATCGACCACGCCGGCAAGGAGACCTCGACCCGCCTCGGCGACCCCGACCGGCTGGACTTCCTGCGGGTCGAGGGGCTGGCCCGCCAGCTCGCCCCGCTGCGCGTGTCGACCGCCAAGGGCGGGGAGACGCAGGACGTGCTCTCGATGAACACCTCCCTGACCGACCTGCTCGGCGTCGGCGACCCGACCCGCCTCGACGCGGCGCTGGCGTGGCGGCCCAGGGCCGGGCGCAACCGGCTGCGGGTGCCGATCGGCCTCGGCGTGGACGGGCGCCTGGTCGAACTCGACATCAAGGAGTCGGCGCAGGGCGGCATGGGGCCGCACGGCCTGGTCATCGGCGCCACCGGGTCGGGCAAGAGCGAGCTGCTGCGGACCCTGGTGCTCGGTCTGGCGATCACCCACTCGTCGGAGATCCTGAACTTCGTCCTGGTCGACTTCAAGGGTGGCGCCACCTTCCTGGGCCTCGACACCCTCTCCCACGTCTCGGCGGTCATCACCAACCTCGAAGACGAGCTGCCCCTCGTCGACCGCATGTACGACGCCCTGCACGGTGAGATGGTCCGCCGCCAGGAGCTGCTGCGCGCCGCCGGCAACTACGCCTCCCTGCGCGACTACGAGCGCGCCCGCGAGCAGGGCGTCGACCTCAAGCCGATGCCCACGCTGTTCGTCGTGATCGACGAGTTCAGCGAACTGCTGTCGGCCAAACCCGAGTTCATCGAGCTGTTCGTGATGATCGGCCGGCTCGGCCGATCCCTCGGCGTCCACCTCCTGCTGGCCTCCCAGCGGCTGGAGGAGGGACGGCTGCGCGGTCTGGACACCCACCTGTCCTACCGGGTCGGCCTGCGCACCTTCTCGGCGATGGAGAGCCGGGTCGTGCTCGGCGTCGCCGACGCCTACGAGCTGCCGTCCGCCCCCGGCAACGGCTATCTCAAGTTCGACACCACCGGGATGACCCGGTTCAAGGCCGCCTACGTGTCCGGGTCCTATCAGGTGGACCCCCGTAACGCGGCGGTGCCGGACGGGCAGGGTCCGCTGCGGCAGGTGGTGGAGTACGGCCCGGACTTCGCCCCGGTCCCCGTCGTGGAGGAGCCCAAGAAGGAGCTGACGTCGGCGGACGCGCCTCCCGAGAGGGGCTCGGTCAGCCTGCTCGACATCGTGGTGGAGAGGCTGAACGGCCAGGGACCGCCCGCACACCGGATCTGGCTGCCCCCGCTGGGCGAGCCCCCGACCCTCGCCCACCTGCTCCCGCCGCTGTCGGCCACGCCGGAGTTCGGGCTCAGCACGACCGGGTGGGGCGGCCGGGGCCAGCTCCACGCCGTCGTAGGTCTCATCGACAAGCCGTTCGAGCAGCGCAGCGACCCGTTCTGGCTGGACATGTCGGGGGCGGCCGGCCACGTCGGCGTCGCCGGGGGCACGCAGAGCGGCAAGAGCACGGTGCTGCGCACGCTGATCACCAGCATGGCGCTCATGCACACCCCGCGCGAGGTGCAGTTCTACTGCCTGGACTTCGGCGGCGGCTCGCTCGTCTCGCTGGAGGGACTGCCCCACGTGGGCGGGGTCGCCAGCCGTCTCGACGGCGACCGCGTCCGCCGCACGGTCGCCGAGATCTCCGCCCTCCTCGAACAGCGGGAACGCGACTTCACCGAGCAGGGGATCGACTCGATCCTCACCTACCGGCGCCAGGTCGCCGACGGGACGATCGAGGGGGACAAGTTCGGTGACGTCTTCCTGGTGGTCGACGGCTGGCTGACCGTCCGGCAGGACTTCGAGTCGCTCGAACCCGTCATCACCGACCTGGCCGGCCGTGGCCTCGGTTACGGCATCCACGTCGTCGCCTCCACCAACAAGTGGTCGGAGTTCCGGCCGGGCATCCGGGACCTGTTCGGCACCCGGGTGGAGCTCAAGCTCGGTGACGCCTACGAGTCCGAGGTCAACCGCAAGTCGGCGCTGGCCGTGCCCGAGGGGGTCCCGGGCCGCGGGCTCACCAGGGAGGGGCTGCACTTCCTGTCCGCGCTCCCCAGGATCGACGGCGTCCAGAAGGCCGAGGACCTGTCCGTCGGCGTGCGTGCGCTCGTCCACGCGGTCAGGGACGCCTGGCAGGGTCCCCCCGCCCCCGGCGTGCGGCTGCTGCCGCCGGTGCTGCCGGCCGAGACGCTGCCCGACCCGGAGCAGACGGGGCCGGGCCGGATCCCGATCGGCATCGACGAGGCCACCCTGGCGCCCGTCATGATCGACTTCGACACCGACCCGCACTTCATCGTGGTGGGCGACACCGAGAGCGGGAAGTCCAACCTGCTCCGCCTGATCACCGAGGGCCTGGTCGCCCGGCGCACGCCGTACGAGGCCAGGATGATCGTGATCGACTACCGGCGGGCGCTGCTGGACTCCGCCGTCACCGAGCACCGCATCGGCTACGCCGCCTCCAGCGCGGCGGCGACGGGGCTGATCAACGACGTGCGCGCCGCGCTGCTCAACCGGCTGCCCCCGGCCGACCTCACCCCCGAGCAGCTCCGGACGAGAAGCTGGTGGCAGGGGGCGGACCTGTACATCGTCGTCGACGACTACGACCTGGTCGCGACCTCGGCGAACCCACTGCTGCCGCTGGCGGACCTGCTGCCGCAGGCCCGTGACATCGGGCTGCACCTGATCATGTCGCGGGCGATGGGCGGCGTCGGCCGGGCGATGTACGACCCGCTCATCCAGCGGATGAAGGACATGGCCAGCCCCGCGGTGATCCTGTCCGGCAACAAGGACGAGGGCTTCCTGTTCGGCAACGTGCGGCCGCATCCGCTCCCGCCGGGCCGGGGCTACTACGTCGACAGGAAGTTCGGCGCCCGGCTCACGCAGACCGCGTACCTGCCGCCGGATGAGCCCCTGCCGCCGGATGAGCCGCAGGAACCGGAAGAGCCGCAGGAACCGCAGCCGGATGAGCCGCGGGAGCCGGAAGGGGAGGCGCAGTAAGGGCGGCGGGCAGCCCGCGCCCGCGGGGGCGTGCGGGCGCGGGCTGCGAGGGCCGGTCTCAGGTCCCGCCGCGGCGGCCGTGACCTGAGGCCGGGGAGCCGGTCGTCCACGGCTGCCCGGCCCCTGGTGAGACCGTCCCGGATGGGCGGCCGGTCAGGGAGTGCGCTCGCCGCCCGCGGGAGCGCCGGCGCCGATGGGCGTGGTAGCGCTGGGGCGGTCGGACTGGCAGCGCTGCTTCTCGGACGCGGTCATCGGGCCGGTGCGCTGGTAGACGCGGTCGGACAGCTCGACGGAGGAGTAGTCGAGGACGGTGTACAGGCGCCACTCGGTGTGCGGGTCGGCGGGCGCCGGGGTGGAGGTGAACCAGCCCTCGGTGCGCCGGCGGCCGGCCTGGGTCTCGATCCAGGACGCCTCCGAGGGCTGGACGATCTCGGTGACGTTGTGGGTGATGGCGGTGCTCCAGCTGGGGCTGGTCCCGGTACCGGCGGTGAACTGCTGGGACATGTTGCTGACCGGGGTCCCGGCCGCGCCCCCGGGCAGCCCGGCGTTGGCCGGCAGGTCACCGTAGGAGCGTCCGGCGAAGGTGACGGGGCGGTTGCGGGTGAGGGCGTTGCGGGTGCAGTTGATGTAGGTGTCGCTGTTGACCTTCGCGGGCTCGTAGTAGGCGTAGGAGTAGGCCTCCTCCGGGGTGAAGGCGCATCTGTTCGGCGCGCCGGCGCAGTGGTTCACCGCCTCGGCCACCGTCCTGCGGTCATTGCCGTAGAAGGCCTGGGAGGCCGGCAGGGCGGTCTTCGGGATGGACTTGTCCACCGGGGGCGGGACCTGGACCGCCCGCACGGCGGCGATCATGGGGCCGCAGTATCCGTTGGCGTTGTCGGCGGCGGGCACCTGGGAGGTGAAGGTGAGCAGCGGCTCGTGCTCGCCGGCGGTGAAGGTGTAGGTCTGCCCGGTGCGCCAGACGCCCTTGCCGAGGGTGTTGGCCTTCTTGTCCGGGTCGGGGGCGGTGGTCCGGTTGTCGACCTGGCCGCCGGAGCCCTCGACGGTGTAGGGCTGGCCCGAGGCGACGGACGCCGGGGTGCAGGCGGTGGCGACCCCCGGGCTGTCGTCGAAGGTGACGGTGACCTGGGCGCCGGCGCGCACGCCGCGCAGCCGCTGTTTGAAGGAGTAGGTCGCGGCCGTCGGGAAGCGGAGCATGACGGCCGCCTTGCCGCTCGGGTGCCCGGCGGCCGCGCCGGAGTAGCGCCCGACACCGTACGCGGTGCCGGATCCGTAGGTCGAGCCCACGGACCAGCCCTGGACCGCCGCCCAGTCCGGGCCGGTGCCGGCGAAGGCGGGCAGTGCGAAGTCCCCGTTGATGACCGCGACCTGCTTGCTGTCGAGCCGGGCGGCGTGCGAGGACTGCGCGACCGCGGGCAGACCCAGGCACAGGGCGCCGGTGACGACGGTGGCCCGGACCGCGCCGGCCCAGACGGGAGTGTGCGGTGTTCTCATGATGATCTCCACGGAAGGGTGCTCTGGCGGGACGGTCAGGAACGCTCGAAGGCGAGCACGGTGTGCTCCTTCAGCCGTGCGCCCCGCGGCAGCGCGGGCAGGACCGTCGAGAGGTCGGCCATGCGGGTGGGGCGGTTGGTGGTGTCGTCCACGGCGGTCTTGCCCGCCGGGCGCAGCCGCTCGCAGGTGTTGCCCGGCACGGTGAAGGTGTCGGCGACGAAGGTGCTGGTGTTGACGGTGGAGGGGCCGTCGACGACGACGTCGCGCACCTCCAGACCGCTGCCTGCGGTGATCTTCCCGGCTACCCGCTGCATGGCGGAGCTGGCCCCGAACACCAGGGCGTCGCCGGAGCGGACGGTGGTGGTGTAGCTGGTGGACTCGGTGTTCTCGGTGGTCCAGCTGCGCTGGTAATGGAGCTTGAAGGCGCCCTGGAAGGCGCCCTTGGCGCCGAGCGAGCCCGCCAGCTTGCCGCTGCCGGTGGCGCCGCCCTTGGCCCCGAGCGTGGCGTAGGGGCCCTCCTTCGTGTTCGGCGTGGTGAAGGTCCCGCTGCCCTCCCCTGTCACCTGGGCGGAGACCTCGCCGGAGGCGTTGACCTGTCCCTCCACCGTGATGGAGCCGGTGATCTCGCCGCCGAGGTTGTCGGTGCTGCCGGTGCGCAGGGTGACCTGGCGCTGCACCGTGATCGGGTCGTCGGTGCAGTTAATGACCGCGTTGCCGAGTGACTTGACGGCGCTGTAGTACTCGCGGGACGCGCCCGGGTCGATCCGGAAACGGCAGTTGCCGGGGTCGGCGGCGCACTGCTCGACCGCCCGGCTCGTCGACGGCAGCGGCCTGTCCCCGTCGAACGCCTGCGCGACGGGCAGGCCGGGCTGGGGTCCGGCGGACGCGGCCGCCGGCGTGAGTGTGACCAGGGCGGCGGCGGACAGCAGTGACATCCTGCGGATACGGGAGTTCATGGCGATCACGGGTTCATCAGCTCGCAGACACCGGTCAGCTGGGAGAAATACTCGGAGGACTTGAACACGGCGGGCAGATCCGCGCCGAACGCGTCACATGTCGCGTCGATGACCGACGCGGCGTTGTCCGACGGCGCGGGCCGGAAGTCGTCCAGCGTCCGCCGGGTGTCGTCGATGCCCTTCTGCTGCTGGGCGCCGTCGCCGATGAGGCTCTCCATGCACTGCTTCGACCCGGGAGGGCACTGCCCGACCTTCTCCTTGGCCGTGGCGATGTCCTCCTTGGCCGCGGCGATGTCCTTCTTGGCGTCCTGGCGGCCGGAGTCGACGCTGTCCCGTTCCTCTTTCGGCGCGCCGCACGGCTTCGGCTCCCCGCCGGGGCAGGGCTCCTCCGCCGGCTCCTGCGGCGGATCCGGCTGGACGGCGGTGCGGGAGGGAGCGGCCGCCGCCGCGACGGCCGCGGGGGTGAGGGCGCAGACAGTGGTCACCGCCAGTGCCGAGGTGAGCATGACGATGAGACCAGATATGCGGATGCTATGCATGTCCTTCTTCCGGCGAAATGGGGAATTGGTTTCCGCGCATCGACGAGACGCATGCATAAAGTAGCGACGCACATACTCGACGCAAGATCACCACGCCCGGCGTGTCACCGATTAAAAGACATCGCAACAGGCGGTTGGCCAGCGCAAACACGGCTCCGTGACTTACTTCCGCCGCAACCGTGGCGATATCCGTTTCGACAGTGAACAGCGCATTTAACGCGGCGAGACATGGCATTCAGAAATGCCGGCGGCCGACGGCGGACAGGCACGGTTTCGACGGCGCGGAAGGACGGCGGACGGGCACGGTGTCAACGGCGCGGAAGGACGGCGGACGGACCGTGACACCCGGAGGCCGTTTCCGAGGCGCCCGGCGGAATCTTCCGCGGCGTCCCCACCGGACCGGCGACAGACGGAACAAATCCCCCCAGATGTACCGCTATCCACTATGATCAACGCTCATCGACCATGTGTCAGCGCTGGAGGGGGTCGGCTGCGTGGCAGGTGTTGACGTTCACTTCGAGGCACTTGAGACGTGCCGCACGGCGGCGAACAACCGGGCGGTGGACTTCGACACCCTCGCCGGGGGCTATCCCACCCCCGGCGGCTTGACCAACTCGCTTATGTTCGGATGGCTGATCGACTCCACGAACCTGGCACGGGCCGTCGACGGTATCGAGAACGAGATCGACAGCGAGCTCGGCTGGGCCGCGACGCGGCTCCGTTCCGTCAGGGACGCCCTGCAGGAAGTGGAGACCAACCTCCGCACCGCCGACGAGCCTCCGGGGGGCCGCCGATGACCGACAGGGACGGCGACAGGCAACCGCTGACCGACCGGGGCGGTGACAGGCAACCGCTGACCCCCGTCGTCCCGGGCAGCTCGGAACTGCTCGACATCGCCATGAAGGTCAACGGCGACCGGGAATCGGTCAAGGCGATCGCCACCCGGTGGCGGACCACGGCGGGCAAGGTGAGCGAGCACACCATCACGCTCATCCGCACGGTGAACGGGGTGGACCGGGCCTGGCAGGGCGCTTCGGCGGAGGCGTTCGACAACCACATGCGCAAGTACGGCAAGGCCGGTGACGCGATGCACCTCGCGCTGGCGGACTGCGCGGGCGCCCTCGATACCGCCGCCGACGTCCTCGGCACCGCCGAGACCGAGGTGAACGGCATCGTCAACCAGCTCGTGACCGACTGGAACACCTACTGCACCAACAATCCCCAGCAGACGGAGCAGGAACGCGCCGCCGGGATCAATCCGACGGTCGTCAAGGCCATCGCCGATGCCCGGGTCCATCTCAACAACGCCAACGGCGCCGTCACCAAGGCGGTGGCCGACCTGAAGCAGCACATGGACAAACGGGCGATCACCTTCTCCGACATCCCGGTGGCCGGTGACGAGAAGTTCACGCCGGGGGACGGCCGCACCCTCGACTGGAAGAAAACCCCGCTGGACGACCCGAGCCGGACGACGCTCGCCGGCGCGAACGGCGGCTCGGGCGGGAGCGGCGGCGCCGGCAGCTCCGGTGGCTCCGGCGGCTCCGGCGGCTCCGGCGGGGACGTGTCCGGCGTGATCGGCTCCGGCGGCACGTCGCCGGGCGGGACCGTCCCCGCGCCGAAGGAGAAGCTCGTGGAGTGGATCAAGGAGGCGCTCACGATCATCAGGTCGGGGAAGATCGACGGCTTCCTGTCTAGGAAGGGTCTCCTGGAGAAGGTCAAGGACCTGGATCCCAACGACCCGAAGGACGTCGAGCGGATCTGGACGATCATCTTCCACGAGTCCGGCGGCAACCCCAACGCGCAGAACAACTGGGACATCAACGCCAGGAACGGCGTCCCGTCCCAGGGCCTGATGCAGACGATCCCGCCCACGTTCGCCGCCTGGAGCCCCGAGGGCCACAAGGTGATCAAGGACCCTGTCGACAACATCATCGCCGGAGTCCTGTACACCTACGGCCGTTACGGATCTCTCGGCGGGCATCCCGGCATCGCCTCCATCGAGCGCGGCGGCGGCTACAAGCCCTACTGAGGCCGGGCGGCCCCGGCCGCCATGCCCCCCGTTAGGCTGAGTCGATGAAGCTCACGAAGTATGGACACGCGTGCGTCCGCCTGGAGAAGGGCGACTCGATCCTGGTGATCGACCCGGGATCCTTCAGCGAGGAGTCCGCGTTGGAGGGGGCGCACACCGTTCTCATCACCCACGAGCACTTCGACCACGTGGAGGCCGACCGGCTGCGCCGGGCCGCCGAGGCCAACCCGGCGTTGGAGATCTGGACCAACGAGGGCGTGGCCGCCACGCTCACCGACGTCCCGGCGAAGATCCAGGTCGTACGGCACGGCGACACCTTCGACACGGCGGGCTTCGCGGTGCGGGTCGTCGGCGAGTGGCACGCCCCCAACCATCCGGACATGCCCACCGTGCGCAATGTCGGGTTCCTGGTGGAGGAGGAGGTCTTCTACCCGGGTGACGCCTTCACCCCACCCGGGGTCGAGGTCCCCACCCTCATGGTGCCGACCAACGCGCCGTGGATGAAGGCGGCGGAGATGGTGGAATACCTGCGCCAGATCCGCCCGGCCAGGGCCTTCTCCACCCACGACGGGCTGCTCAACGACACCGGTCTCGGCCTGATCGACTCGTGGCTGGGCCTGGAGGCGGACCGGCAGAAGGCCGAGATCCGCCGTCTGAAGCCGGGTGAGTCGGTCACGCTGCCCTAGCACACCTGGGCCCTGTTCTGTAGATCACTGTGCGCTGAGCGCGGGCCTCGCCGAGCCTCCGCGCTGCGCGGTCCGCGCTCGATCAGGGCTCTGCCCCAACTCCAGACAAGGGGCCTACCGGCCCCTCACACTCCCCGGCCGTCGACCGGTTTCCCTGACGGAACCACGATGACGTGACTCGGTGAAGCACATGATCCGTCGCCACGGACCCACCGATGACGCCTGGACACGCATCCGACCCCTGCTACCGGCCGACCCCGAGCATGGTGGCCGCCGGCGCGGTCACCGCCAGGTGCCAGGCGGCATCACCGCCGGTCCCCGGCTTCCAGGGCGGCCGGGATCCGGCCACCGGCGTGGGGGTGCCCTCCCTCCCCGCCGGACGGACGGACGGACGAGAGCTTGAGTAGGCTCGACGGCATCCTGCGAAGGGAGACATCCGTGCTCCGAGATCCGAGCATCTGTGACGCGTGCGCCCGCCTGCGCCTGAGACGCAATCCTGAGGCGCGGACCACGGTGGACATGTGGACGCCATACTGCGACGCCTTCCCCGACAAGGTGCCGGACGCGATCTTCCTCGGCGGATTCGACCACCGGGAGGAGTATCCCGGCGACGAAGGCGTCCGCTTCGTCCTCCGGGAGGGCCAGGAGAGCGTGCTGCGTCTCTACGAGAGCCTGACCGGCGCCTCCTGAGAGCCGGTCCCGGGCGAGACGGTCCGCCCCACCGGCACCGGTTCGGTGATCACCGTCACCGCCCGCCCATGTGGTAGGACTCCAGGATCTGGCCGATGGCGAGGGCGAGCAGGCGTGGCGTGCCCGCCCCCATGTATTCGGCGAACGCCTCGGCGATCATCTCGTGCGGGTCGCTGGCACCGTAACGCGACAACGCCCCCTCCACCTTCTCGGCGGTATGCGGGAGGAACGGCGTGTCGAGGCCGACCCGCGCGCCGATCACCTCCCTGACCGCCTGCATCAGCGCCCGCTCCACGCTGTAGGGCATGTGTGAGACCAGGTGGTGGCCGAACTCGTGGTGAAGGACCGCGCCGAGGTCCTCGTAGCCGAGCGACAGCCAGCCCGCCCGCATCCGGGCCCCGTACAGGTCAGCGACCTGCCCGGGGTCACGTAGATAGCGGGGGTTGAGATAGATCCCCTTGTCGGGGCCGCTCAGCACGGAGTAACCCCCCACAGGCTGGGTGAACCTGTTCATCGGATCGCCCGTGCTGACCGTGCCCACCTCGCTCATCACCTCCGGGAACCTGTCCGCGAGCTCATTCAGCACCCGGTTGTACTCCCGCGCGACGTCAGGATGTATCGGCACGGACGTGTAGTCCACCGTGGGAGCGGAGTCACCGAACCGGTCCGAGAGGAGCTGCTGCCCCTCGGCCTGGACATCGGCCAGTTCCCGCAGTTGCTCCGGCGAGAGGCTCGGCTGCTCCGCCGCATGATTCTGGCCGCCGTCGCCGGCATCGCTCATGACCGCGTCTCGCGTGTCAGAGCCCTCCCCCTCCGGCCCACCACCCTCCGGACCCTCGCCCTCGGACCGCCCGGCCGCCTCACCACCCTCCGGACCCTCACCCTCGGACCGCCCGGCCGCCTCACCACCCTCCGGACCCTCACCCTCGGACCGCCCGGCCGCCTCAGCGCGGTGCGGCGCCGGTGCGTCCTGCGGTCTCGCGGCGGGCTCGTCGGCCAGGTAGTTACCCCAGTTGATCAACCTGTCGATGGTGGAGCGCGCCGGGCCCGGAGCGCCGTCGGCGTGTGCCGCGCCGGACCGCCCACCGGTGGCCCCCGGCGCGGCCTGCCCCGGGCCCGTCTCCCCACCGGGACGGGTAGGGGCCTGATGCGGCAGGCCGGCGGGGTGCGGGGACGGACCGTCAGCGCGGGGCGGACCGCCTTCCGGCCGCCCGCCTTCCGGCCGCCCACCTTCCGACAGCCCGACTTCTGGCCGTGCCGTACCGGCGGGCACGGCGTGCGCCAGTTCGGTGACCGACTCGCCGACCGGCTCCCTGCCTGGACCCACCGTTTCACGGGCCTGTCCCGCCGAGTCGTGAGCGCCACCGGGGAGCGCCGTCGGGTCGGCCGCCGTGCCCGTCGGACGGCCGCCGGCGGGGCCGTCCGGTCCCGGAGGGACGTCGGAGCCGCCGCGCTGCGGCTCCGGTCCGCCCCGAGGGCCCTCCCCGCCCGCCCCGCCGTCCTTGCCATGCCACGACGGGCTCGCGCCCGCCCAGTGCGCGTCCGCGCCTCCGACCACGCCCGCCGTGGTCCCCTTGAGCACCGTCTCCCAGTCGAAGTGGCCGCTCAGCCCAAGGCTGACCGCCGTGGCGGCGCCGTTGGCCAGCCCCGACTGCCCCATCAGTCCCCACATCGATCGGCCCGACGCCACCAGCAGCTTCTCCAGCGCCGACATCTCCGCCCGGGACAGTCCGGCCTGCAGACCTCCGGTAGCCAGCCGCGACAGACCGCCCGACATGCCTGTCAGAAAAGCTCCCGCCAGCGCGCCCGTCCCACCGGACGCCAGGACCTGGCGCCAGTCGATCTCGTCACGTCGCGACTGGGACGCCTGCACTCCCAGATCCATCCCGGCCATCAGACCGCCGAACAGCCCGATGTTGATCATCAGCCGTATGGCGATCTGCCGGACCGTCATCCGGGCCAGCTGCGCCCTGGCTCCGATCAACGCCAGCGACACCCCGCCCCACGGCCCGGCCGCCGCCGCCAGCAGCCAGACGATCTGGAAGATCAGCAGCCAGACCGAAACCTCGATCATCCGCTTGGTGTACTCGACGTTCACGCCCACCCGGTTGAACTCCAGCGCCGCCGCCACCAGCCGGTCCACCAGTTCGGCCTGCTTGCCGCCCGACACCTGGCGCACATGGTCGGCGAACGCCCGCAGCGCCGTCCCGTCCCAGTCGGAGTCCGGCCGGGCCGCCCGCATCGTGCCGGGGCCACCGTGCGGTCCCCCTTCAGCCACACTCCGCGCCGTCGCCGCGCACGCGTCCGCCAACCGGAAGCATCCCGACTCGTCGCCCTCGGGCCAGTCCGTCCCCACGACCCAGCCCACCCACGGCTTCACCCAGTCCGGCACCAGGAAACCGTCGAATCCCATGCGGGGTCACGCGCCGGGAGAGAATCCGGGGCTGTCAGCCGACCGGTATCCACCGGCACCGGTGATCAGCCGCACGCGCACGCTCTCGAGCTCGTCGGTGTACGCCTTGAAGGCGCCGAAGATCGAATCCTTGATCTTCGGGAGATTCTTCTCCAGCTCCGCGCCGTACTGATCGTCTCCGAGCGGCATCCCCTCCCGCAGGAAGACCTGCTCCAGCGCCGCGCGCTGCTCCTCGACGTGGTCACGCTCGTCGCCGAACTGCCCCGCCCTCCGCAGGCGTATCTCCTCGGGTGCCGCGTAATAGCCGTCGAACGGCCCCGTCACCCGCGCTCCTCCGGCAGCGGCTCCACGGGCTGGGGCAGGAAGGACGCGAAGTCCGCCCCCTCCCCGAAGATCTCCTCGTAGGGCAGGCCCTCCGGCACGAAGGGAGCCATCAGCTCACGGGTCCGCTCGGCCACCTCGGCCGTCGCCGCCCCGATCTGATCCATGACCGACTGCGCCAGCTCCGACGGTGACAGCTTGCGATAGACCCGCGGATCGAACTGGATGTCCCGCACCTGGCCGCGCGCTCCCACGGTCACGGTCACCATCCGGTCCTCCGACCGCGCGGTCGCGGTCAGCTCGCTGAGCTTGCCGTACATCTCGCGCAGCTGCCCGGCCTGCCGGTTGTAGTCCTCGACGAGCCCATCCATCACGGCCCGGAACTCGTCTGTCATCGGCAGTCACCCGCACCAAGCATTCCAGACATGTCGCCATTATTGATCGGACCAGGTTGGCGTGCGAAGCTCTCCGCACATTCATCTCAGGAGCGCCTCACGCGTTCACGCCACGGATGAGGGCCCCACGCGGGCGTGCGCCCCCATCCGGGCGGGCCGGCCGTCTGACGCCGGCGTCCCCGATCGACCGCCTCGCGGATCCGGGACCGGTCAGATCGCGGAGGCGATCGTGGCCGACCCGATCACGGTGTCTCCCAGGTAGAGGACCGCCGCCTGACCGGCGGCGACACCGGTGGCGGGCGCCTCCAGCGTGATGTGGACCTCCGCACCGGAGACCTGGGCGCGGCAGCCGTACACCTCGCCGTGGGCGCGGAGCTGGACCGTGCAGGCCAGCGGCTCGCGCGGCTCGGCCACCGGGCCGTTCCAGACCGGCCGGGTGGCCACGATCTCCGTGACCTCCAGGGCCGAGCGGGGACCGACCGTGACGGTGTTGGAGACCGGCTCGATCGACAGCACGTAACGGGGGCGGCCGTCGGCGGCCGGGCGGTCGATGTGCAGGCCCTTGCGCTGGCCGACGGTGAAGCCGTAGGCGCCCTCGTGCCTGCCGACGACCGAGCCGAACTCGTCGACGATCGGGCCCTGTGCCGCGCCGAGGCGGTCGGCGAGGAAGCCCCGGGTGTCGCCGTCGGCGATGAAGCAGATGTCGTGGCTGTCGGGCTTGTCGGCCACCATGAGGCCGCGCCGCGCGGCCTCCTCGCGGACCTGCGCCTTGGTCGAGTCGCCCAGCGGGAAGATCGCGTGCTTGAGCTGCTCCCTGGTGAGCACGCCGAGCACGTAGGACTGGTCCTTGCCCTCGTCGGGGCTGCGGCTCAGCACGCCGTCGACGATCCGCGCGTGGTGGCCGGTGGCCACCGCGTCGAAGCCCAGCGCGAGGGCCCGGTCGAGGACCGCCTCGAACTTGATCTTCTCGTTGCAGCGCAGGCAGGGGTTGGGCGTGCGGCCGGCGGCGTATTCGCTGACGAAGTCCTCGACCACGTCGCGGTGGAAGCGCTCGGCCATGTCCCAGATGTAGAAGGGAATGCCGATCACGTCGGCGGCCCTGCGGGCGTCTCGCGAGTCCTCGATCGTGCAGCACCCCCGGGCGCCGGTCCGATACGACTGCGGGTTGGCCGAGAGCGCCAGGTGCACGCCGGTGACGTCATGGCCTGCCTCGGCGATGCGGGCGGCCGCCACGGCGGAGTCGACGCCGCCGGACATGGCGGCAAGCACACGAAGTCTCATAACACCCTGAGCGTACCCGCGTTGGCGTGCACCCCGTCGTGCTGGGAGAATCCGGGGTCATGCGACTGTTCGGGCGCAAGAGCGAATTCACCTCCGATCCGGCCGACGGCATCGGTGAGTTCTGGACGTGGTGGGCCGAGGCGAGACCGGAGCTCGACGCGATGGTCGCCGCGGGCGAGGCCGACCGGCTGGCCGAGTGGATCGGGCCGGCCGTCCAGGTCGTCCACCCCTCCCTGGTGTGGGAGATCGCCCCCGGGCTCGGCTCCGAGCAGGCGCTCGTGGTCACCTCCGCCGGGGATCCGGAGCTGCGCCCCACCGCGCACCGCTGGGCCGCGGCCGCGCCCGCCGCCGACGCCCTGTGGGAGTTCCACCCGTCCCGGCAGGCCAACCCGCACGCCATGGACCTCACGCTCGACGTGGGCGGCTACGAGTTCGCGCTGGACAAGCTCGTGCTCGGCCTGCGGGCCCCCCTGGGCGCCCCCCGCGTCGACGTGGTCGCCCACCACCCGATCTTCGACATCCTCGACGACGACACCAGGACCGAGGCCGCCCTGCTCGCCCTCGACTGGCTGCTCGGCGAGGACGACGTGGCCCGCTGGGTCGGCGACATCTCCGCCGCCGGTTTCCCGCCGATCGACGCGGTGCCCGCCGTGCACCTGCCC
Source organism: Streptosporangium sp. NPDC003464 (assembly GCF_053588315.1). NCBI lineage: Bacteria > Bacillati > Actinomycetota > Actinomycetes > Streptosporangiales > Streptosporangiaceae > Streptosporangium > Streptosporangium sp. NPDC003464. Next base: position 32,591 of record NZ_JBSFPS010000046.1, read on the forward strand.
AGCGTGGTCTCCGACCTGGCCTCCGGCTTCCAGGACGAGCAGTGGGCGCTCCTGGAGGGGGAGACCGCCACCGGGGCCCGCCTGATCGCCACCGCCCGCTATCCGCTCCGCCCGGTCGACTATCCCCTGTTCGACCAGCACATCGCGATCACCCTGCCCTACCTGCACCACGATGCCGACGGGCTGCCCGCCGGACGGTCCCTGGAGGCCCTGCGCGACTTCGAGGAGCGCCTCGCCGGCCGGATCAGCAGGCTGCACGGCAGCGCCGTGTTCGCCGCGCACATGAGCGCCGAGGGCCAGCGGGTGCTGCACGTATACGCCGACCCCGTGGGCGAGGCGGCCATCCACGCCAAGGAGCTGATCGTGAGCTGGGAGGAGGGCCGGCCCCGGGTCGACGTGGTCGGCGACCCCGGCTGGACCGCGGTCTCGCCCTTCCTGACCTGATCCCCCCGCATGCCCCCGCGTGCCCCGGACACGGCCGCGGACGGCATGCGCCCGCGGCCGCGGCGGGCGGCGCAGACCCGCGCGACGGTCAGGCCAGACCCGCGCGGCGGACGCGCCCGACACCGAGCCGGCCCGGCGGTCAGTCCAGACCCGTACGGCGGGCGCGTCCGACACCGAGACCGCGATGGACCGGCCCGGCGGTCAGCTCAGACCCGCGCGGCGGGCGCGCTCGACGACCAGGCCGATGACGGCGGCCAGCCGGTCCACGTCGGCCTCGGTCGAGGTGTGGCCGAGGGAGAAGCGGAGCGAGCCCCGCGCCCGGACCGCGTCGGCGCCCATGGCGAGCAGGACGTGGGAGGGCTGGGCCACCCCCGCCGAGCACGCCGAGCCGGTGGAGCACTCGACGCCCTTGGCGTCCAGGAGCATGAGCAGCGCGTCGCCCTCGCAGCCGGGGAAGGAGAAGTGCGCGTTGCCAGGGAGCCGGTTCACCGGATCGCCGTTGAGGATCACGTCGGGCACGGCCTGGCGGACCCTGCGGATCAGGTCGTCGCGCAGGCCGACCAGCCGCGCCGACGTCTCGGCCTGGCGGGCCACCGAGGTCTGCACCGCCGCGGCGAACCCGGCCACCGAGGGGGCGTCGAGCGTGCCCGAGCGCACGTCGCGCTCCTGACCGCCGCCGTGCAGCACCGGCACCGGGTCCACGCCCCGGGCCAGCAGCAGCGCGCCGACGCCCATCGGCCCGCCGACCTTGTGGCCGGAGATCGTCAGCGCGTCGACGCCGGAGTCGGCGAACGCGACCGGGAGCTGGCCGACGGCCTGCACGGCGTCGGTGTGGAAGGGGATGCCGTGGTCGCGGGCGATCCCGGCGAGCACCCGGACCGGCTGGACGGTGCCGACCTCGTTGTTCGCCCACATCACGCTGACCAGGGCGACGCTGTCGGGATCGCGTTCGATGGCGGCGCGGAGGGTCTGCGGGTGCACCCGGCCGAACTCGTCGACCTCCAGCAGCTCGACGGTCGCGCCCTGACGGTCGCCCAGCCAGTGCGCGGGGTCCAGCGCGCCGTGGTGCTCCACCGCGCTGATCAGGATCCGGCTCGCCCCGTTGGCCCGGCGTGCCCAGTAGAGGCCCTTGATGGCCAGGTTGTCGGCCTCGGTGCCGCCGGAGGTGAAGACCACCTCGCTGGGCCGGGCACCGAGCGCGTCGGCGATGGTCTCGCGCGCCTCCTCCACGACCCGGCGGGTGCGGCGGCCCGCCGCGTGCAGCGACGACGCGTTGCCGACCCGGCCGAGTTGGGCGGTCATCGCCTCGATCGCCTCGGGAAGCATCGGCGTGGTCGCCGCGTGATCGAGATAGGCGGACTCCACGGCCGCACTCCCCTCCCCAGCCCTCTATTGCCTTCCAAGCGTATCCGCGCTCCTGAGGCGCGCCATCCCGGGTTTGACCACTGAACCGTCCAGACGGTACAGTAGCTTGCATGAGACGGGAAGAGCTGTTGGACGCGGCAGAGGATCTGCTCTGCGACCAGGGCTCTCAGGCGCTCACCCTGGCAGCCGTCGCAGAGCGCGCCGGATGCAGCAAGGGCGGCCTGCTCTATCACTTCGCCACCAAAGAAGCCCTGATCAAAAGCATGGTCGAGCGGCTGATCGAAGACTTCGACCAGCTCATCGCCGCCCAGGGCCACGACACCTACACCAAGAACTATCTGGCCGCCACGTTCGCCGCCGTGCAGAGCGGCAGGCTGCGACGCTGGGCGGTGGTCACCGGCGCCTCCGGCAACCTCTATCTGCTCGCTCCCCTGCGGCTGGCGATGGCCCGCTGGCACCGCGAGGGGCTCGCCACCGAGCCCGACCCCGCCGCCGCGCAGATCGTGCGCCTGGCCTGCGAGGGTCTGTGGGACGTGGCCAGCCACGACCCCGACCTTTACGACGACGACCACTACGCCGAGTTGAAACGGCGTCTGCTGGACCTGCTGCCCGCCTAGGCGGGATCACTCTCCGCACGCATTGGTGGTCGCTTCCGCTCTGCGGAAGCGACCGTTTTGTGTGTGCCCAATTTTCAGCGACTGAAACATCATTGAAGGGATTGAGCCATGACCCGCGACCTGAGGACCGCTCGCACCGGGGCGGTTCTCACATTCGTGCTTGCCGGCCTCATGTGTGGATCGATGACCGTGCGCATCCCGGCGCTCTCCGACAAACTCGGCCTGTCCGAGGGGTCGATCGGCGTCACCCTCCTCGTGTGGGGTCTGGGAGCGCTGGTCACCATGCAGTCGATGCGCGGGGTGATGACGCGCTTCGGCAGCCGGAGCATCCTGCGGGTCGGCGCCCCCCTCTGCGCGGCCGCCCTGGCCCTGCTGGCCTGGGCTCCCACGTTCCCGTCGCTGCTGGTGGCCGCCGGGCTCTTCGGCATGGCGTTCGGCGCGGTGGACGTCGCGATGAACGCGCAGGGCTCGACGGTCGAGCGCGCCTACGGCCGCCCGCTGATGAACGGCATGCACGCCGGCTGGTGCGTGGGCGCGATCTCCGCGGGCCTGCTGGGCACCGCGGCCATCGCGGCGGGACTGTCCTTCACCGCCCACCTGACCCTGGTCGCCCTGCTCTCGCTGCCCCTGCTGGCCTTCGTCAGCCGCGCCTACCTGCCCGACCCCGTCGTCGCCGTCGGCCGCGAGGCGCGGGCCCGGCGGCACCGGATGCCCCCGGTGGTCTACCTGCTCGGCGTGATCGCGTTCTGCGCGTTCATGGTCGAGGGCACCGTCGCCGACTGGAACGGGCTCTACCTGCGCGACGTCCTCGGCGCCCCCGAGGCCCTGGCCGCGATGGGATACCCGATCCTGGAGGCGGGCATGCTGCTCGGCCGGCTCGCCGGCGACCGCGTCCGGGCCCGCTTCGGCGCACGCGGCATGATCATCACCTCCGGCCTGGTCACCGCCGTCACCTTCGCCGTGGTCCTCACGGCCTCGACACCCCTGGTCGCCATCGCCGCCATGCTGTTCGTGGGCGTCGGGGTGGCCACGGTCTCCCCGATGGCCATGTCCCTGGCGGGCGCCGCGGTCGACAACCCCGGCCCGGCCATCGCCCAGACCGGCGCGATGGGCTACGCGGGGCTGCTGCTAGGCCCGGTGATCATCGGCTTCCTCTCGGACGTGGCGACGCTCAGGACCGCACTCGCCATCGCCGTCCTGCTCGGTGTCCTGATCGCCCTGGCCGCCCGGTTCCTGCCCCGGCCCGGCAGGACCGCCGCCCCGGCCGAGACCTCCGAGCGCGAGCTCTCGATGGCCGCCTGACCCGCCACCCGGACAGTGCTCGCACCCACGCGCCCGGCGCCCGCGCCCGGGAAACGGAAACGCGAGAACGGCGCCGCACATGTGTGCGGCGCCGTTCTCGCGTGCGGTGCCTACTTGCGCTTGGCGATCTCGTCGGTCAGCTGCGGGACGACCTGGTGCAGGTCGCCCACGACGCCGAAGTCGGCGAGCTCGAAGATCGGCGCCTCGGGGTCCTTGTTGATCGCGATGATCGTCTTGGCGGTCTGCATGCCGGCCCGGTGCTGGATGGCGCCGGAGATGCCCGCCGCGATGTAGAGCTGCGGCGAGACGGTCTTGCCGGTCTGGCCGACCTGGAACTGGTGCGGGTACCAGCCGGCGTCGGTGGCGGCGCGGGAGGCGCCGACGGCCGCGCCGAGCGAGTCGGCCAGCTTCTCGATGATGGAGAAGTTCTCCGCGGAGCCCACTCCACGGCCACCGGAGACCACGATCGCGGCCTCGGTGAGCTCGGGGCGGGCGCCCTTCTCCTCCTTGACGCGCTCGACGATCCTGGCGCCCTTGGCGGCCGCGGAGACGGCCACGGAGACCTGCTCCTCGGCGCCGGCGCCGGCGGCGGCCTCGACAGGCGTCGCGTTGGGACGGACCGCGACGATCGGAGTGCCCTTGGTCACGCGCGACTGGACGTTGACGCCGCCACCGAAGATCGACTGGTCGGCGACCAGGCCGTCCTGGAGGCCCACGACATCGGTGAGCACACCAGAGTCGATCTTGATGGCCAGCCGGCCCGCGATCTCCTTCGCCTCGGCCGTCGCGGCGACGAGCACCGCGGCCGGGGACTTGTCGGAGACGAGCTGGGCCAGCAGCTCCGCCTTGGGCGCGACGACGTAGTCGCCGATCTCGGCGGAGTCGGCCACGTAGATCGTCTCGGCGCCGTATTCGGCCAGCTTGGCCTTGGCCTCGGGGGAGTATCCCGGCCCCGCCCACACGGCCGACGGCGTGCCCAGCTTCCGGGCGAGCGTCAGCAGCTCCAGCGTGACCTTCTTGACCTGACCTTCGACCTGCTCGACCAGAACGAGAATCTCAGACATGTTCAGCTAACCCCCGTTCTCAGACGAACTTCTTCGACGCGAGGAAGTCGGCGGTCTTCACGCCGCCGTCGCCCTCGTCCTTGACGACCGTGCCGGCCGCGCGCGGCGGGGCGACGGCGAAGTCGGCGACCTCGCTCCAGGAGTTGGCCAGGCCGACCTGGGAGGCGTCGATCTCGGCGTCGGCGACGCCGAGCTTCTCGACCGGCTTCTTCTTGGCGGCCATGATGCCCTTGAAGGACGGGTAGCGCGGCTCGTTGATCTTCTCGACCACGGAGACGACGGCGGGCAGCGTGGCCTCCACCTTGTCGTAGCCGTAGTCGGTGACGCGCTGGATGGTGATGCCCTTGCCGGCCACCTCGACCTTGTTGGCGAAGGTGAGCTGCGGCACGTCCAGGCGCTCGGCCAGCATGGCGGCGAGCACGCCGGTGCGGGCGTCGGTCGACTCGGAGCCGAGCACGACCAGATCGAAACCGATCTTCTTGAGCGTCTGCGCCAGGGCGTAGGAGGTGCCCAGCGCGTCCGAGCCGTGCAGCGCGTCGTCCACCAGGTGGACCGCCTTGTCGGCACCCATCGCCAGGGCCTTGCGGATGGTTTCGCCGGCCTTGTCGGGACCCATGGTGAGGACGGTCACCTCACCGCCGTGCGCCTCCTTCAGGCGCAGCGCCTCTTCGACCGCGTATTCACACAGCTCGTTGATGACGCCGTCGGCGGCATCGCGGTCGAGCGTCTTGTCATCGGACCTCAGCTTGCGCTCGGTCGCCGTGTCGGGGACCTGCTTCACGCAGACGACGATGTTCATGGCCGGTGGCCGACCTCCCGTGTTCGCGTGCGCCACCGCGTCGTTGCGGTTGGCGCCGGATGCTCGGTACGCACACGCGGGGCACGTGCACGTGGTGCCAAGACTGCCAGGTGCCCGAGGGCGGTGTGACAGCGGGTGGCCGGGTGGGGCTCGCCCGTCCTGGCCCCCGACATCATGTTACCCGTCGGTAGTTTAGGTGCAAACCACCAGGTCGAACGGCTTGCGCCAGACGACCGGCCGGCTGCCCGCCCGGCTGCCTCCCCCACCATACCGAACTATATTCCGGAATCCGCGCGCGGGATCCGTGTCGGATCCGTGACCGCCGGGCCCCTCGGCCGCCGGGCGGGCCGGCCCGGAGCCCGGGAGCGCGGACCGGCCCGGCCCTCAGCTGGCCATCAGGATCGCGACCAGGACGAAGATGACGGTGCCCAGGGCCAGGGCGAGGGTGAGCGTGCTGAAGAACGTGCCGAGGACGGCCCACAGCGCGACGGCGCCGGCGCCGCAGGCCAGGTCCACGACCGCCCGCGCGCGGTTGCGGCGGGCGAACAGGGCGATCCCCCCGTCGACCAGCGTCGCCAGGCCGTAGGTGGTGAGCAGCAGCAGCGACACCTCCGGGAGCGGCTCCCTGGCCGTCGCGGCCGCCAGCGACACCAGCAGGCCGGTGCCGATGACCCAGCGGCGGTGCAGGACCGCCCGGCGGCGCTCGCGGGCCTCCTCGGCCGAGGGCCTGCCGGGGGCCGGACGGCGTCCCGGACGCCACTCCCGGGTGCTGAGCTCCTGCACCGCGCCCCCCGCCGCCGCCTCGTGCAGCGCGGTGTCCTGGACGTCGGCGGCCTCCCGGGCCAGGGTGGCCCGGTGGGCCCTGGCGGCCTCCTGCGCCCCCGTGGACCCCCGCGTCCCGGCGGCCTCCTGCGCCCTCACGGACTCCCGCGCCCTGCCGGGCTCCCGGGTCCCGGGCTCCCGGGCGCCGGCGGCGTCGTGGACCTCCGTGGCGGCCGAGGAGGGCGGGCGCGACCGCGGGATCACCGCGTGGACGGCCGGCCCCGCGGCGCCCAGGCGGTCCAGGAGCTCGGCGGCGGACGGCCGGGCCGGCGGATCCCGGCGCAGGCACTCCTGGAGCAGCGGCTCCAGCCAGCCGGGCACGCCCTCCAGGTCGGGGTCGTGGTGGACGACGCGGTAGCCCACCGCCGAGGGCGGCCCCATGCCGTAGGGGTGCCGCCCCGTGGCCGCGTAGGCCAGCGTGGCGCCGAAGGAGAACAGGTCGGCCTCCTCCCCCGAGCCCGTGCCCTCCAGCACCTCCGGCGCCAGGTAGCCGGGGGTGCCGAGGACCGCGCCGGAGACCGTGACCGAGGCCGAGTCGAGCGCGCAGGCGATGCCGAAGTCGATCACGACCGGCCCGCCGTCGGTCAGGATCACGTTGGCCGGCTTCAGGTCGCGGTGGACGACCCCGGCGGCGTGGACGGCGGCCAGGGCCTCGGCCAGGCCGCGCGCCAGCCGTACGAGGTCGCCGCCCCCGACCGGGCCGTCCGCGGCGACCACCGCGCTGAGCGGGCGGCCCTGCACGTAACGGGTGACCAGGTAGGGGTGGGCGCCCTCCAGCGAGGCGTCCAGGACCTCGGCGACGTGCGGCCCCTGGACCAGCCGCATGGTCTCCACCTCGCGGGCCAGCCTGGCCAGGGCCGTGGCGTCGGCCGCGACGTGCGGGTGCAGGATCTTGACGGCCACCGTGCGCCCCTCGGGGTCGAGGGCGAGGTGGACCTCGCCGAAGCCCCCCGCCCCGAGCGTCGACAGCAGGTGGTACGGGCCTAGACGCTCACCGTCCGGCGCTCCCATGCGACTCCTTCCGGCCTGTCCCCCTCAATCGTGCATCAGCGGGGCCGATCGCGCACGGATCACTTTCCGAAGGTGAGGAACCCGAGACCGAGGCTCGTCATCAGGTCCTTGACCAGACCGCCGATGAGGTCGAGCACGCCCATCTTGCCGTTCTCCACCTGGGCCTGCCACTCCCTGGTGAGCTGCTTGACCACGTCGGTCGGCTCGTCCCACGGCGCGAAGGACGGCGCCGCCCCCAGCACCGCCATCACCGAGAAGAACGCCAGCGTGCCCAGGACGATCGTGGTCACCATGGCCGCCCCGGGGCTGCGGATCACACCGGTCAGCGCGCGGGAGACGGCCCTGCGCGGCTTGCCGCCGCCGGGCAGCACGAACAGCCCGGCCACGAACGCGCCCGCCGCGTAGGCGGCGGCCGGGTCGGTCTCCATCTTCCCGATGTAGACCAGGCCGCCCCACGCGCACATGCCGAACATCGCGGCCAGCGGGGCCGTGATCAGCGTCGCGAGCAGCGCCTTGATCAGTGCCCATGGCGTGCCGAGGACCAGGAGCAGCGGGTCGGTGGCGCTGTTGCCCCGCACCGAGCGGCGCTGGGCCAGGTCTCCGAAGAGGTATTCGCCGACCCGCAGGCAGAGCGCCGCGACCAGCGCGAACGCGCTCACCATGACCGGCCGCACGCAGGCCAGCGCGACGAGGATCGTCAGCAGCAGCACCGCGGCCAGCGGGTGGCCGGTGCGGTAGCGCGGCCGGTTCTGCGGCTCGGTGTGCGGGCGCTCCTGCGGCGGCGTGTGCGGCCGGGGCTGGACGGCCGGCGGCGCGTACGGCTGCGCCTGGCCGGTCGGCGGGGGCGGCGGGTAGCCGGCGACCCGCTGGTCGGCGTAGGGCGGCGGGGCGGGCCTCTGCTGCCGCGCCGAGGGCGGTGCCGGGACGTAGGGCGGCGGGGTGGCCGGGACGTAGGGCGGCGGGGCCGCCTCGGAGGGGCGGGTCGGCTCAGCGCGCGGCCTGCGCTCGCGCCGCTCCGGCTTGGCGTACTCCACCGGCGTCAGCAGGTCGGCGTAGGTGCCGTCCTGCGGCAGCGCTCGGGTGCCGTTCGGCGGGGTGGAGGGGGACGCGCCCTGACCGCCCAGCGCCTTGGTGCCGTCGGTGTTGAGCACCTTCGTGCCGTCGCCGGCGTCGAACACCCGGGTGCCGCCGTCGGCGGGGGCCGGGGGCGGCGTCTCCTGGAAGACCGTCACCGAGGGGTCGAGGGCGCGTGCCATCCGGTGCAGCGCCTGCGCGCTCGGCCGGTCGGCGGGGTCGACCGCCAGGGCCTGGCGGAGCCAGCCGCGCAGCCAGACCGGGGCCAGGTCGATGTTGGCCCGGCCCTCCATGATGTTGAAGCAGACGACCTCGAAGCTGCCCGTGCCGAACGGCGGCTTGCCGGTCGCCCCGAAGAAGACCGTCGAGGCCAGCGCGTGCACGTCGGCCGCCTGGGTGATCTCGGTATCCCGGATGATCTCCGGCGCGAGGTAGCCGGGCGTGCCGACGAACATGCCGGTCTGGGTCAGCCGGGTGGCGTTGACCAGGTGCGCGATGCCGAAGTCGATGACCAGCGGCTCACCGTTGACGATCATCACGTTGGACGGCTTGAAGTCGCGGTGGATGACGTCGGCGGCGTGGATCGCCACGAGCGCCGCGCACATGCCCTGGGCGAGCTTGATCACCTCGTCGGCCGGGAGCGGCCCGTCGGCGAGGACGGTCTCCTCCAGCGTGCGGCCCGGGGCGAAGCGGGTCACGATGTAGGGCTGCGCGCCGGTCAGCTCGGCGTCGAGAACCTCCGCGACCTGCGAGCTGCGCACCCGCCGCATGGTCTCCACCTCGCGGGTGAGCCGGTCGCGGGCCTTGAGGTCGGCGGCCACGTGCGGGTGCAGGACCTTGACGGCCACCTCCCGGCCGTCCTCGTCGAGCCCCAGGTGGACGACCCCCATGCCACCTTCGCCGATCTTTCTGAGCAGGCGGTACGGTCCCAACCGCTCAGGCGCCTGCGTCTCCCCCGTCATCGCGCCGCCTTCCGTAGATCCGTCAGTTCCGTCACCACCGTTCCGACATCGACAGGCGCCCACCGCGCCGGTCGTGCCCTGTCCCCCACGGTGCCGATCGCGACAAGGATCATGAGTGCGGCCACCGCGCCCAGCACCGAGGCCACGATCATGGCCGCGCTGCGCGAAGGCAGCAGTGATGCCAGGGTACGTCGCATCTGCCGGCCGGGGCCCTCCACCCCGGGCCCGGCGCAGACCGTCCAGAGCGCGACCGCCGTGCCCCAGCTCAGCGCGTTGGCGGGGGGCATCCGCACGGCGAGCACGGTGAGCAGCAGCGTCACCGGCAGGCCGAGGATCAGCGCGTAGGGGACGAGCGCGGCGGTGATGCCCGCCGACTTCAGCAGCGCGGCCGGCTGGCTCAGCACCCGGAACACGTCGGCGGCGGCCGCGCCCACCGGGCGGCGGGCGTTGAGGGCGGGCTGGGCGATGTCGGCGGCCCGCAGCAGGATCGCCACCGGGATCGCCACGGCGGCGACGATGACCGGCGCGAGGACGGCCGCGATCACCATGAGGATCAGCATCATCGCGCTCGCCACGCCGTACGCCTTGGAGCGCTGCAGCGTGTGCCCCGGGCGCTGCCCGAGGTGCGGCGGCTGCGGCTGGGACGGCTGCGGATAGGGGTAGGACGGCGGCGCGGGCTGGCGGACGTGCGGGGTCTGCTCGAAGGCCGCCTGCTGCGGCGGATACGGCTGTGGGGCGGGGCCGGGCTGCGGAGGGTAGCCGGGCTGCGGGGCGGGGCCGGACTGCTGGAGGTGGCCGGGCTGCGAGGTGTAGCCGCGGACGTATTCGGCCAGGTCCTGGGGGCGGACCCGCTGGGTCGGGATCTCCCCGTCGGGCACCGGCGCCGTGGCCTCCAGCGGGCTCGCCGGGTCGGCCCCGGGCCGGCCGCCGTCGAAGCGCCCCCGGGTGGGGATGTCCTCGGGGCTGAGCAGGCCGGTCGGCAGGTCGTGCGAGGCCTGCTGGGCCGCCGCCTGGCGCAGCTCCTCGGCCGTCACCTTGCGGGTGGAGGCCGGGTCGTAGGGCTGCTCCCCGAGCAGCGAGACGTATTCGCGCGACTGCGGCTGCGGCTGCGGGGGCCACGGCGTGGACTGCGGCGGACCCGCCGGGCGGGAGGCCGCCGGGGTCGGCACGTCACCCGGGTCGCCCACGCGGCCCGGCACACCGGGCCCGGTGACGGGGCCCTGACCCGGGACGCCCGGCCCGGCGAGGAGGCTCTGCCCGCCCGTGCCCTGGCCCGCCGGGCGGCCGGAGTCGTCGAGGTGCTGGAGTGTGGTGATCTCGTCGGGCACCCGGGGCCGGCCGGCCCTGGGCAGCAGGCGCTCCACCTGCGCGGCGAGCTCGGCGGCGCTGGGCCGCCTGGCCGGGTCGCGCTGGAGCGCGGCCCGCAGCACCGGCTGGAGCGGCTGCGGGACGGCGTCCACGTTCGCCTTGCCCGCGGTGATGTTGTAGAAGATCATCTCCAGCGTGCCCTTGCCGAAGGGCGGCTGGCCGGTGGCCGCGAAGACCAGCGTGCCCGCCCAGGCGTGCACGTCCACCTCGGGACCCGCCTCGTGACCCTCGATGATCTCCGGGGCGAGGTAGCCGGGCGTGCCGATGAACATGCCGGTCTGGGTGAGCCGGGTGGCGTCCACGGCCTGCGCGATGCCGAAGTCGATGAGGACGGGCTGGCCGTCCAGGATGAGGACGTTGCCCGGCTTGAGGTCACGGTGGATCACTCCGACGGAGTGCACGGCGGCCAGCGCCGACGCCACCCCGTGCGCGACCTTGAGCAGCGCGGGCAGCTCCATGGGGCCGTCCTGCTTGACCTGCTCGTCCAGCGGCTGGCCCGGGACGTATCGGGTCACGATGTAGGGGCGGTGGCCGGTCACGTCGGCGTCGAGCACCTCGGCGATGTGCTCGGTGCGCACCCGCCGCATGGTCTCCACCTCGCGCGAGAGCCGGCGGCGCGCGACGTCGTCGCCCGCCACCTCCGCCCGCAGGACCTTCACCGCCACCTGCCGGCCCTGGGGGTCGACCGCGAGATGGACCACACCCATGCCGCCTTCACCGAGCCGCCGGAGCAGTCGGTAGGGGCCCAGTCGGTCGTCCTGATTCATGGCATGAAGAACCATACCGGCTTAAACACCGCCCATGAGATGAACCATCAGGCCATATTCTTCGATTGAACAACGTCTGCCGG